>NZ_JBKQXO010000010.1:0-209168 GCF_046762885.1 Yoonia sp. SDW83-1 | reverse complement strand
AACTCTGAAAAAAGGATAAACCTCATGTCTTTCAAATCAATCGCATTTGCCGCTGCCGCCGTTGCCGTGACCGCCACTGCCGGGGCTGCTGACAGCTATTTCGAGCAAGGCCGTACGCTGGATGCCGGCGACGTGCTGGAACTCGGCCTGATCACCGCTGACGGTGCTGGCGTGGTCGAAATCTACGACTATCACACAGGTGCGCAGGGCGCGCTGGTCGGATCCGAGCGTTTGTCGGCAGGCGCCAACACCAATGTGCGCGTCAACACCGGCCTGCCCCAGACCCGCGACGTGATCGCCCTGATCAAGATCGACGGTGAAGTCGTCGCGTCCAAACCGTTCGACGTCAACTAAGCAAACACACCTCCCCGAAAGGCCGGCCATCACTGGATGACCGGCCTTTTTTGCATGCGCTGCTGCTCCAATTCAAGAAACAACCCCTTAAACCGTTTCATCCTGCTCACGCGGGCGGGATATATCCGAAATATTGAGCGCTCACGTATTTGCGCCCAGCTGAAACCTGTGAACTCATGTTTCAGTTCACCACGGTCCAACAGCATCAGACGCACAGAAAGACCTATCGGTCCGTGCGTAAATGCACCGCGAGGCTCCAGGGGCAAGCAAATTGGCTGTCAAGACACTAACCTCTTCACACTATTCACCTTTTTCTTGATCGCCCGCCGCCTTCTCGTCGTGCCTCGGATGGCCCATCTTGGTTTCATGAAATGCAGCAAACCGCTGCCTCACACATCAGGATACCCAAGGAAGGGAACCAAACCATGTCTATCAAATCCACTATCCTCGCATCGGCTGCCGCCGCTACCGTCGCAACCTTCGGCGTCGCCGACACCTATTTTGAAACCGGCCGTACCCTCGAATCCGATGACACGCTCGAACTGGGGCTCATCACCACTGACAGCGCAGCCATTCTGGAAATTTACGATTACCACACTGGTCAGCAAGGCCGTCTTCTGGGCCAGCAAAACCTGCATGTCGGCGCAAATACTGATGTTCGGGTCGATACTGGCCTGCCCACCCGCAAGGATGTCATTGCCATCGTGACGATTGACGGTCAGGTCGTCGCCACCAAGCAGTTCGACATCGAATAACGTCACCCACATCGCAGCAGCAAAGCCGGTACCGCAAGGTGCCGGCTTTTTTCTTGCGCTGCGGCGTCAGCGATACTTGTTTACAGATTCTTAGCGTGGGATTGTGACCTTCAAGAGCATAAAACAACAACAGGTCCCCACTCATGAGCGCTGCCACGCTTCTTCGTGATGTCTTTGGCTTTGATGCCTTCCGGCCCGGCCAAGAGGAAATCGTCGAAGCGGTGGTTCGGGGGCAGAATACCCTCGCCATCATGCCGACGGGTGGCGGGAAATCCCTGTGTTTTCAGTTGCCTGCACTGGTCCGCGAGGGGATCACCGTTGTCATTTCCCCCTTGATTGCCCTGATGCGCGATCAGGTCCGCGGCCTGCGCGAGGCCGGGGTCGAAGCAGGTGCGCTGACATCCGGCAACACCCAGGAAGAAACCGATGCGGTCTGGGCCGCGCTTGAGGCGGGTACACTGAAACTGCTTTACATGGCGCCCGAACGCCTTGCCTCTGGCGGGACCATCCAGATGCTGCACCGGGCCGGTGTCAGTCTGATTGCCGTGGACGAGGCACATTGCGTCAGCCAGTGGGGTCACGATTTTCGGCCAGATTACCTGCGGATTGGCGAATTGCGAGAGGCGCTTGACGCTCCCCTCGCCGCCTTCACCGCCACGGCGGATGCGGAAACGCGCGAAGAGATTGTTCAGAAACTCTTTGCCGGCCAACAACCCGCCACCTTCCTGCGCGGGTTCGACCGGCCCAATATCCACCTCGCTTTCGCGGTCAAGGACGGGCCCCGCAACCAGATCCTGAATTTCGCCGCCGCCCGCAAAGGCCAATCCGGCATCGTCTATTGCGGCACGCGGGCCAAGACCGAAACGCTGTCGCGCGCGCTGGCCGATGCGGGCCACCCCACCTGCCACTATCACGGCGGGATGGAGGCCGAGAACCGGCGCGTCGTCGAACGCCGGTTCCAGCAAGAGGACGGGCTGATCGTCTGTGCGACCGTGGCTTTCGGGATGGGGATCGACAAACCCGATATCCGCTGGGTTGCCCATGCCGATCTGCCCAAATCGATTGAGGCGTATTATCAGGAAATCGGACGTGCCGGGCGCGACGGCGCGCCAGCGGAAACGCTGACCCTTTTCGGTCCAGACGACATCCGGTTTCGCCGCCAGCAGGTTGACGAAGGCCTCGCACCACCAGAACGGCGCGCCGCCGATCACGGACGGCTGAACGCCCTGCTTGGGCTGGCAGAGGCGCTGCATTGCAGGCGGCAAACCCTGCTTGGCTATTTCGGAGAGGAGGCCGCACCCTGCGGCAACTGCGATCTCTGCGACAAACCCGCCGAAATCTTTGACGGCACCACGCCTGTGCGCATGGCCCTGTCTGCCGCGCTGCGGACCGACGAATGGTTCGGTTCGGGCCACCTGATCGACATCCTGCTGGGCAATCTGACCGACAAGATCCAGCAACGGGGCCATGACAGCCTACCGACCTTCGGCGTGGGCAAGGAGTATGACAAACG
Source organism: Yoonia sp. SDW83-1 (assembly GCF_046762885.1). Taxonomy (NCBI): domain Bacteria; kingdom Pseudomonadati; phylum Pseudomonadota; class Alphaproteobacteria; order Rhodobacterales; family Paracoccaceae; genus Yoonia; species Yoonia sp. SDW83-1. The sequence goes on along the minus strand of NZ_JBKQXO010000010.1, from coordinate 206,546 downwards.
GCAATGGCAGGCGATCTTTCGACAGATGATGGGGCATGACCTGCTGCGGCCTGACCGGGACCGGCACGGGGCCTTGCGGATGACCGACCACGCGCGCCCGATCCTGCGGGGCGAGGCGACGATTGAGTTGCGCAAGGACACGATCAAGGCGGCCAAATCCGGACCAAAGGTGCGGATGCTGGTGAACGAAGAAGACGCGCCGCTGCTGTCTGCGCTCAAGGCCAAGCGGCGTTATCTGGCCGAACAGGCAAACGCGCCCGCCTATATCATCTTCAACGACCGCACTCTCATCGAAATGGCGGAACGCAAACCACGCACGCTGGATGAAATGGCGCAGATCGGCGGGGTCGGGGCCAAAAAGCTGGAAAGCTATGGCAAGGCATTCCTCGAAGTGATCGCAGGCGCCGTCGCCGACATGCACCCGGCCCGGCGCAAACTGGCCGGACGCAGCGAAGGGGCGGTCTATGACCGGTTGTTGGAGGTTCAGGCCAATCTGATGCGCGGCCCGCACGGGGTGGACAAACCAATGAGCTGCTCTGCCTCAGTTATCGCAAAAGTGGCCAACCTGCGAAACCCCGACATCAACCACCTGACACGGGTCATGGGCGACAAATACGCGGAACGTTTCGGTGAGGCGTTTCTGGAGGTGCTGGAGGGTGGATGACCCGCTGGAAGCGCTGCTAGGCATATTGCGGGCGCTAGCGGTGCAGCAACACCAGGCACGCGGGTGTACGGCCACGATTTGACCCCCCTAGTCTTACAATGGAGCGGTGTTCATTCATGAACCCGTGAGCGTGACAGAGATGAACGCGCCGCCTAAAGCCCGGGAATGCCGCGCAGGCACAGCCCGCAGACCAGATTTGCGTAATCTGCGCGTGCCCGACTGTCGGCGGCCTTGTTCCACATGTAAAACCAGTTGAGCATGCCAAACACCGACATGGTCGTGGCTCGCAGCTTGACCTTGTTCCCGTCAAAGACTGTTGGCGCGATATCGGTGATCAGCGCACTTGCATGCCGCACCAGATCACGCTGGTAGGCGCGCAAGACGTCCTGCTGCGCGTCCGGCAAGAACCCAAGGCTGCCGATCTGCAGCCGGTGTTCGTTATCCGCCCCGTGATAGGCCAACAGGATTTCAACGACCATCTGTTGAAATCGCGCCTCTGCGGATAATCCGGCTTGCGGCAACCCGCAAATACGATCCCGCAGGCCGGACAGATAATTGTCCAGAATGTCGAACAGGATATCGTCCTTGCTGGAATAGTAGTGATAGATATTGGCCTTCGAAATCTCGCACGCCTGCGCGATCCGGCTGACCGATGCGCGATCAAACCCTTCATCTGCAAATAACCGGGCGGCGCGATCCAGAATGACCTGACGCTTGGCGTCATAATCCTTGGCGATAGTTCTGGCCATCTCAGCGGACCTGATGCCGGTTGTCCACCACGCGCTTGGCCTTGCCTTCGGATCGGGCGACCTCACCGGGATCGCCCACGTCGATCACCGCGCTGACGCCCACGGTATTCTTGATCTGGCGGGCCAATGCCTGTGCTGCGGCTGCCTTGCTGGCCGGGTCGGTCGCCTCTGGCTTGGCTTCGACATGCACACGCATGGCGTCCATGGTCCCTTCGCGCGTCAGCACGATCTGAAAATGCGGGGCGAGGCCGGTGATGGCCAGCAATTGTTCCTCGATCTGAGTGGGAAATATGTTCACGCCGCGCAGGATGATCATGTCGTCGCTGCGTCCCGTGATCTTTTCCATCCGCCGCATGGACCGCGCGGTGCCCGGCATCAGCCGAGTCAGATCGTGCGTCCGGTAGCGGATCATCGGCATCCCTTCCTTGGTCAGAGTGGTGAAGACCAGTTCGCCCTTCTCGCCATCCTCCAGAACCTCTCCCGTCACGGGATCAATGATCTCGGGATAGAAATGATCCTCCCACACATGCAGCCCATCCTTGGATTCCACACATTCGTTGGCCACACCGGGGCCAAGGATTTCCGACAGCCCATAGATATCGACCGCATGCATATCAAACGCCTGTTCGACTTCCGTCCGCATCGCATTCGTCCAGGGTTCGGCCCCGAAGATGCCCACCTGTAGCGATGATTTCCGCGGATCGATGCCGCGGCTCTGATACTCCTCCAGGATGTTGAGCATGTAGGACGGCGTCACCATGATCGCCTGCGGCTGAAAATCCTCGATCAGGGTGACCTGCCTCGCGGTCATACCCCCGCTGACCGGCACAACGGTCGCCCCCAGCCGTTCGATCCCGTGATGTGCGCCCAGACCGCCAGTGAACAACCCATAGCCATAGGCGTTATGGACCATTTCGCCTGGCCGAACGCCTGAGGCCCGCAAGGACCGCGCCACCATGTTGGCAAATAGATCGGTATCGGCCTTGGTGTATCCCACAACCGTCGCCTTGCCTGTGGTACCGGATGACGCATGCAGGCGCACGATCTGTTCACGCGGCACTGCAAACAGACCGAATGGATAGTTATCTCGCAGGTCGTCTTTGACGGTGAAAGGGAACTTGGCAAGATCGCGAAGCGATTGCAGGTCCTCCGGATGCACCCCGGCGGCATCAAACCGCGTCTTATACATCGGCACATTTTCATAGGCATGGGCCAGCGACCATTTCAGCCGGGCCAGTTGCAGCGTTTCAATCTCATCTCGCGACGCGATTTCGATCGGTTCAAGCTCTGTCCGCTTTGCGCCAATGTCCTTCATGCGCTGTCCCCTTCGGTAAATACCTGCCCTCTGACTGCGCGCGATGCGCCACGAAAACTCGCAATCAGTTCACCCTTCTGATTGGTCACCGTCACATCGGTGATGCCGCTGCGCCCCGTCAGGCTGATTTCCTCAGCATGGGCGGTCAGCCTGTCGCCCAGCATCGCGGGCCGGACATAGCTGATCGTGTTATGCTGGGCGACAGTGGATTGGTTGCGGCTGTTGCAGGCAAATGCAAACGCGCTGTCGGCCAGGCTGAACGTCACCCCGCCGTGACAGATGCCGTGACCATTCACGTGATCCTCGCCTACGGTCAGCGCCAGCGTTGCACGTCCTTCATCCACAGCGACCAGCTCCATCCCGAACCACGTGCTGGCGCGGTCATCCGCCCACATGGCCGCTGCAGCCTTTTGTGCCCTGTCCTGCGGTGTCATCAGTACCCTCCCCCCGACGCATGGGAAATTCGTTGCATAAACCGTCCGGTTGGTCAATTAATTGCTGAAGGGGGGACAGGATCATGGGACTTCAGGACATCAGCAGCTACGTCGCGGGCCATTGGGTCAGACCCGATTCCGACGCGCGCGAGATCGAGAATGCGATCACCGGACAGGCATTTGCGCGAGCGGGGAATGCGACACTTGATACCAGCGCCATGCTTTATCATGCCCGCACCGTGGGCGGTCCGAACCTCCGCCGACTGACATTCCATGATCGCGCGCGGATGCTCAAGGCACTGGCGCTGCATCTGGGTGCCCACAAACAGGCGCTTTACGATCTTTCGTTCGCAACAGGTGCCACGCAAGCCGATCATTTGATTGATATCGATGGCGGCATTGGCACGATGCTGGTCTTTGCGTCCAAAGGACGACGCGAGATGCCGGATGGCCATATTTACATCGATGGCGATGTTGAACAGATCAGCCGCAAAGGCACATTTCTTGGCCAGCATATCTGTACCCCTCTGCAAGGTGTGGCGGTGCATATCAACGCGTTCAACTTCCCTGTCTGGGGGATGCTTGAAAAGCTGGCTCCGGCGCTGCTGGCCGGGATGCCCGCCATCGTCAAACCTGCGACAGCGACCTGTTATGTCACCGAATTGGCCGTGCGGATTATGCTGGATAGCGGGCTGTTGCCCGAAGGTGCCTTGCAGCTTGTCAGCGGCAGCTTGGGCGACATGCTGGATCAATTGGACTGTCAGGATGTGGTCAGCTTTACCGGGTCCGCCAACACTGCGCTGCAACTGCGCTCAAATCCGAATATCCTGCAAAACAGTATCCGTTTCACAGCTGAGCAGGACAGTCTGAACGGATCGATCCTTGGCCCCGACGTGCAACCGGTCAGCCCCGAATTTGATCTGTTCGTCAAAGAGGTTCAGCGCGAAATGACGACGAAGGCAGGCCAGAAATGTACGGCGATCCGCCGCATTCTTGCGCCGCAATCATCAATCGACGCCGTCATCAATGCCCTGACAGCGCGCCTGTCTGAAATCGTTGTGGGTGATCCGACGCAGAAGGAAACGGATATGGGCGCGCTCGTCTCTGCCGCGCAAAAGCGTGACGTTCTGGCGAAGACCGCCCTGATCGCATCAGAGGCCGAAAGGATCTTTGGCGAACCCGATACGCATCCCATGGCGCAGTCAAAGGGCGCATTCCTGCCGCCGATGCTGTTTCACTGCGATGATCCCGACAATGCTGCCCATATTCACCGAACCGAGGCTTTCGGCCCGGTCTCAACCATCATGGGCTACCGCGATATTGATCATGCAACGACACTGTTGAACAAGGGCAAGGGCAGCCTCGTCGCGTCAGTGATCACACATGATCCCGACGTCGCGCGGCAGGTCGCATTGTCTGCGGGCGCGTTCCACGGGCGGCTCTATTTCAATAACCGCGACAGTATGGGCGAAAGCACCGGTCACGGGTCGCCCCTGCCCCACATGGTGCATGGCGGACCGGGACGCGCAGGTGGGGGCGAGGAACTGGGCGGTGTCCGTGCTGTTCTGCATTACATGCAGCGCACCGCCATTCAGGGCAGCCCCGACATCCTGTCGGCGATCACCGGCACATGGGTCCCCGGCACGACCGAGGTACAAGCCCCGGCTCATCCCTTCACTCGCGGTTTTGACGCCCTGATGATTGGTGAGACTATCAATACCGCATCGCGGACCGTCACAACCGAGGATATCGAACATTTTGCCGCCTTCACCGGCGACACCTTCTATGCCCATATGGATTCAGAGGCCGCCAAGCGAAACCCGTTCTTCCCCGACCGGGTGGCGCATGGCTATCTGCTGTTGTCTTTCGCCGCCGGTCTGTTTGTGGACCCGGATGAGGGGCCGGTGCTGGCCAATACCGGGCTGGATCGTCTACGGTTCATGAAACCGGTCGTTGCAGGCGACTCAATCAAGGTTCGCCTGACGGTCAAGGCAAAGACCCGGCGCAATGACGACTATGGCGAGGTGCGCTGGCATGTGACCCTGACCAATCAGGACGATGATCGGGTTGCCGAATATGAACTTCTGACCATGAACAGCTACTGACGACCCGGACAAACTGACCTAGGGTGCGGGGATGACCCGCACGATAACAACCCTACGGCAGGATTTACTGGATTTTGGCGACCTCAAGGTCTGGTCTGTTCTTGTCACACTTCTGGGTGATCTGGCGTCGGAATCGGATATGCAGGTATCCGGCCCAATGCTGAACACCCTGATGGGCAGGATCAACATACGATCAGAGGCGCTTCGTGTTGCCCTGCACCGCCTGCGCAAGGATGGTTGGGTCACCGCCACCCGGGATGGACGCATCAGCCATTATGCCATGACCGATCACGCAAGAGCGGAGACCGACAAGGTTCGCGCAGTGGTCTACAGCCCTCAAATTGAAACATCCGCACCGTGGTATCTGGTGGCGGCGCCAGTTGGCCATGGCCACGGCCTTCTGCTGAAAAAGGGGCTGTGGATCACTGATACGCCACCTAAGAATGATCAGGAGGTCATGTGCGCACGTATTCAAACAGATCCGATACCTGATTGGGTGATTGATGATATCCTGACGCCGGATCTTCGCCGATCATGTGCCGAACTGGCCCGTTTGTTGGCGGGCGGTGTTCCCGACGGGTTATCCGTAACGGATCAATATGTGGTGCGCCTGTTGGCCCTGCATCATTGGCGACGCATTGTATTGAGGCAGACGCCTTTGGCTGCAGCCTTCCTTGCGCAATCAGCAGAAATCGCGGGATATCGGGCGGCTATCATTGAGTTTCTCGACGCAATTCCGTTGCCGCAGGATATCTAGGGCTTTGGCGGGCGAAACCCGGCGACAACATCCTGGGCGAACGTCACCAATTGTCCGGCAATCTCGCGCGGCGCAAACCGTGCGGCGACATCTTCGCGTCCCGCCCGGCCAAGTTGCGCGGCCAATACCCGTTCGCTCAGCAGCTTTTGCATTGCCTCGGTGAGAGCTTGCGCGTCGTCAACCGGGATCAGCAGGCCATTTTTTTGATGCCGTATGATCTCGGTCGGTCCACCGGCCGCCGTGCTGATCGTAGCTGCCCCGGCAGCAAGCGCCTCCAGCACCACATAGCCGAAGGTTTCGTAGCGCGAAGTGACGACAGCGATCGCATGTTGCTGCCGCAAGCTGTCGATCTGTTCCTTGCTTTGACTGCCCAGAAACGTGATGCGGCCCCGCGCATCACTATTCAGCGCTGCCAGAGCCTTGGGAAACATCCTGATCGAGCCATCGGCCTGTGTCACGCCGCTATCCGGCCCGACAAAGGTCAGATATGCATCCGCTCCACCTGCGATCAGATCGGCAAATCCTTGCAACAATATGTCTGCACCTTTGCGGAGATCATGTCGCCCTACAAATAGGATGCTTTTGCGCTGCTGGTTATTCAGTCTGTCGTAATCCACTGGGTCCTTCACGCGGATCGGATTGTGAATGACCGATTGCTTCGAGGTCAGGTCAGCAATCTGCGCACGTGTCATATCAAGCACATGTTGTGACGGGGCGGTCAGACCAGCACATTCTCGAAACGCCCGCGCCTCGCGCTGCTCCCGGCGGCGTTCTGATTTGGACACCGGTTGGCTTTGCAGTGATGTCTGGATGAACCACGGGCCATGTAACGTCACGATCACGGGGATCGGCAGCATCTGTTGCACGATACCCGCCCAGCCTTGGGTCTCTTCCATCACCAGCACTTCGATGCTGCGCGTGTCGATTGCTGTACGAGCCGCCCCTACGATCCGTTCAGCAAAACGCTGGTGCATTGGTTCGCCTAGGCCAAATGCAGCTGTTGCACGTTCCTGCAAGGTCGGGCGGCGGTTTTCCGGTAGCGGGATACAGCGCGGATCTTCATCGCTGTCCGGTGATAGTGGGATCACCGTCACCTCGTGCCCCAAGGCTTCCAAGCCTTCGACCAGATACACAACTGTTGTTGTGATACCGTTCGCATGCTTGCCGCCAGGCCAGGCCGGTGTCACCAACCCTATGCGCATAATGTCTGTCCTGCCATTAGTCTGCCCTGCGATCCTCGAAAGACCCTTAGTCGATTATTTCTGCGCGCTGGTATAGGGCGTTGACGTATCCGTAACCAGCGGTTTTCCTTGCTTCCACTGAACCTGAAAACCACCAATCCCGGCTCGCAAGCGATTTTTGCTTTATGCTTTGGTGCAGGGAGGTTACGGTAGGTGCTATATTTATTGAGTGCCCTGATTATAACAGGGTGATGAGGAATATTTTTATGAAGTTCTTTTGCGCGTTATTCGCAGTCAGAATGGTTGTGCCTATACAGGAATTGGGCACCTGCCGCATGTCCGATGCTGTGACTGCGAAACCTGTTTAAGGGGACGGATATGGCGCCTGTTCCATTTAATCGACCTACACTGATCGGTAACGAAATCGCCTATATCCGCGAGGCCATCCAGCGCGGCCAATTGGCCGGCGATGGGTATTTCACTGCGCGCTGCCAAACCCTGATCGAGGATATGACAGGCGCAAAAAAGGCGCTTTTGACCCACTCCTGTACAGCAGCACTCGAGATGTCCGCCATTTTATGCGACCTCGGCCCAGGGGACGAGGTAATCATGCCGTCCTACACCTTTGTATCAACGGCCAATGCGGTTGTCTTGCGCGGGGCGGTGCCGGTCTTTGTCGATATTGAACGCGACACATTGAACATTGACCCGGCCGAGGTCGCCGCAGCTGTGACCCCCCGGACCAAAGCGATTTTCGCGGTGCATTACGCAGGATATCCAGCGGATATGGATGCATTGGCAGAGGTCGCAGAAGCGCATGACCTGCTACTGGTCGAAGATGCCGCCCAGGCGCTGGGGTCCACTTACAAGGGTCGAAAGGCCGGCAGCCTTGGTGACATGGCCGCGTTCAGCTTTCACGAAACCAAGAATATCATCAGCGGCGAAGGCGGCGCGCTGACCATTATGCGCCCCGATCTGATCGAACGGGCCGAGATCATCCGCGAAAAAGGAACGGACCGGTCAAAGTTCTTCCGCGGTCAAGTCGACAAGTATTCCTGGGTCGATATGGGGTCATCTTTCCTGCCGGGCGAATTGATCTCATCCTACATGTGTGCGCAGCTGGAAACGGCCGATGTCATCAACACCCGCCGTCTTGCGGTCTGCAACCATTATCGCGACGTATTCACCGATCTGGAACAGCAGGGCCGCGTGCAACTGCCCCGCCATGCCAACCTGGTGACCGGTAATGGGCATATGTTCTACCTCATCATGCGCGATCTGGCAGACCGCACTGCATTTATCGCGCATATGAAGGCCGCAGAGATCATCACGCCCTTCCACTATGTCCCTTTGCACAGCGCGCCAGCGGGCAAAACATACGGGCGCGCCCATGGTGACATGACCGTAACCAATGACATTTCGGATACGCTTGTCAGGCTGCCCATGTATTTCGACCTTGGCGCGAATATCGAACATGTGCTGAGTGCCGCGCTCGACTATTTTGAGGAAAACCCATGACCTCAGACAAGGGAATGATCAGCGTTGTTACACCAGTCTACGGGTGCACCGACTGCCTTGAGGCACTTGCTGATGCTGTCCGGCATGCGCTGTCAGAGACCGGATTGAACTGGGAACTGATCCTTGTCGATGATCGGGGACCGGACGATCCTTGGCCTACCATCTGCGAACTGTCGGCACTGGATAGCCGTGTGCGCGGCGTGCGGCTGTCGCGCAATCACGGGCAACATTTGGCGATCTGGGCGGGTTTACAGGCCTCCAAGGGCGACTGGGTCGCTGTGATCGACTGTGACCTGCAGGACGACCCGGCGATCATTCCCGCGCTGCTGGAACAGGCGAAAGAAGATCCGGAATTACAGGCCGTCGTGGTCGAGCGCGGCAAATGGAAAGACAGCTGGTTCCGGCGCGCGGCATCGCGGTTCTTCTATTGGTTCATTGACACGCTTGTTGGCGTTCGGCTGAACAACAATGTGGGCAATTTCGGCATCTATAGCCGCAGGCTGGTCAACATCCTGTTACAGTTTCGGGAACAAGAGGTGTTTCTGCCAGTCATGGTGGCGCTGACCAGTCAGAAACGCGGGTTTTATGTTCTCGACAGGTCTGACAGGGCCGCTGGCGAAAGCTCTTACAATTTGCTGCGCCTGATGCGGCTTGCGGTGGCCATCATCATCCGGTTCTCGGACAGACCGCTGAAACTGAGCGTGATTGTTGGTCTCCTCTTTAGCACGGCGTCGGCCGGGTTTTCGGTGCTGATCCTGATTGCATGGTCAGTCAACGCATTCACCGTGCCCGGCTGGACCAGTATCATCTTATCGGTCTGGTTTTTGTCGGGGCTGATCTTGGCGGTTTTGGGCGTGCACGGGTTCTATCTGGGCCGTGTCTTTGCAGAGGTGCAGCAACGGCCACGCATCCTGATCGATTGCGAAACGATCTCGGGCGAAGTGGTGGAGTTTACGCCAGAGCCCGTGCAGGCAAACCGCAAATGGTAGCGCAGGAACAGGTGGCGCGGTTCGGGCGATACGGCATTGTCGGGATCGCCAGCAACCTGTTTTGTTTTCTGGTTTTCCTTGGCCTGATCGCCATCGACATCTGGCCGGTTCTCGCCTCTGGTATGGTGTATATCCTTGGCCTGACCATCAGCTATATCGCCAACCGTAGCTGGAGCTTTCGATCCACCAGTGATCACCGGCAGGACCTGCCCCGGTTTCTGGTGTCTTACGGAATCGGCCTTGTGTTTTCGATGGCCAGCATGTGGGTGCTGATCATGTGGTTACACCCGGCTGTCGCCCAGATCATCACCACGGTCCTAGCGGCGATCGTGATCTATTCCTGCCTGACCTTGTTCAAATTCGGCCAGGGGACCAAGCACTATGCCGATTGAGATCAACGCCCTTGAAACCAAACGTTTTGGTGTGACCTGCGCGAAGCGGATTGACGCAAATGCCCCGCTGCAAGACGTCAATGCTGCCGCTATGGCACACGGCGTACAGATGATCAGCACACGTATTGATGCGGGCGATCTGGCGCAGGTGCATGCGCTTGAGGATGATGGCTACCGGCTGATGGATGCACTGGTCTATTACGGTCGCAAGCTTGATGTTTCCTGGTCAGAACCTGAACCACGCCATGACTACACCCTGCGCCTGGCGACCGCTGCAGATGCCGATGCTGTGGCGCAGGTATCGCGAACGGCCTTCGAAGGTTACATGGGTCATTATCATACAGACCCACGGCTGGATTCTAGGCAAGCTGATGCGGCTTATGTTGAGTGGGCGGAAAACTCGGTGCGGCATATGACAGGCGATGATACAGCCGTTGTGGTTGTCGACGGTGATACTGTCGTGGGGTTTGTCACGTTACGCCGCAACAACGACGCTCAGTTCGAACTGGTGCTCAGCGGCGTGCAGCCGGACTATCAGCGGTCGGGCATTTACGCCAGTTTGCTGACCCGCGGATTCTCTACCGCCCGCGATAGGGGTGCCAGTGAGGTGATCCTGTCCACCCAGATCAACAACTACGCAGTTCAAAAGGTCTGGGCGCGGTTGGGCATGCACCACCAATCCAGCTACTATACGTTTCACAAATGGTTTGACTGATGCGCGGCCTGCCATCACTGCGCACTGCTATTGCGCTTGGTCTGGGTCTTTCGATCTTTGCCTATGTGGTACTGGCCTTGATTGGCACGCAGATCATCGTCTACGACACACATCATTTCGGCGATACGAGCTTTATTCTTGGCGCGGGCTGGCGGGTCTATAGCGGGCTGGAACCGGCCATCGACTTTGGCCATTTTTATGGCGGTTTCATATCCAGTTGGCTGGCCCTGGCCATGTGGCTGTTTGAGCCATCGGTTCATGCCTATCATCAAGCCACACTGATGATGTTTGTTGCCGCGAGCGCTGCCGCGATGGCGATCTGCTGGCGGCGCGTGTCCGGCAACATGATTTTGGCCATCATACTGCTGATTGCGACACTGCTTTTTACCCTGCACCCGCTTGAGGTAGATCAGTCCGTGACACGTATCTGGTCGGCGCATTCGTTCCTGTATAATCGGGTTGGTTTTGTGTTGATGATCCTTTGCGCGCTGTTCCTGACCTTCCCTAGTGGATCAATCCTGCGCGAAATCTGTCTCGGTGCGCTGGTCGGTGCAATCGTCGTTGCGGCAGCCTACACAAAATCGCCATTTACCATCCTTGGACCTGCGGTCTTGCTGGGGCTTTTCATTCAGGCGCGCTGGGCTGCAGCGGCTGGCGTCGCGGTGGCGACAGTTGCGCTTGTTTTAGTCATTGATCCGGGTGCGCAGCGGTTCCTCGCAGCGCATGCCTATATCAATGCAAATGTAGGCGCACGGGATGACGCACAGGTTTTTGCACTGTTGCGCAAGGCAGTGCAGATCATTCTGGCCCAGCCCATCGCTTTGGTTGCTGTACTCGGGGCTGTCATCACGGCGCTGCGTTATGAATGGGCCGGACTACGTGCTGTGCTTGGCATGCTGATCGTCGTCGGTGCAGGAATTGGCATGGCCACGACCATGGGTGGCGGCGGCAATCTGGGCCAACTTGCCCTGCCCGCAGTCTGTATCGCGCTGATCTGCCTTGCCGAGCTGGCAAAGAACCGTGCTGACATTACAGCACCATTTCTGGATTTGATGGCGCTGGTCGTTCTTGCAGCCTTCGCCATGCCTCATCTGGCCAATCTGGCCGGCGCACATTTGGAAGGCTATGCCAACCGGTCCAGCGCTACAATTACGCAAGGACCTTATCGGGATTACCTCAGCGTTCCTGAGGACGGGACCGAGAACGGTCAGTTATCGCAATATCAGATGTTGTCGGAAGGAATGGCTGAACTTACGGCGCTAGAATTGGACAGCCGACTGGGTATCATTGCTGACAATGGCGTGTCGTTCGAATTCGCACGAATGGCCAGACCGGTGCCGGGCTATCCCTTGTGGCCCCGACCCAATGCCCCCGAACTGGCCGCAAACCGTCCCATCCCGCCAGAGGCGGATATCGTGATGCTGGGGCGTGGGGCGCAGACCGATACATATGTTGGTCCCGCCCTGCGGGGCAAGCTGACCGATGACTTTGTATTATGTGCGAGCAGCCGGTCATGGGACATTTTTGTCCGCGCAAATCAGATCGTGCCTGGCTGTCGGATTAATTGATCCCGGTGACCAACCAAGTATGACAATTTGTATCCTCAACCCATTTGCGCTATGATTTGCGAAGTCTGCAAGGTCGATTGCTTGAACCGGGACTTCGGTTGAAATTGCCGCAACCATGCGTTGAATTGATCACGATTAAGGGTCAAATCAGTACAAATCGTTGCACCAGTGATACGCAAATCGGGCGATCAGACGATCTGTCGATGTTTTGCTTTATGCTTTGGAAATAGAAGTTTACACTTCGAAGTGAATATAAAAATGCCCTGAATGGGTGGGCTAAAGGGATCTTTATGATGACATTCCTGCGCGTATTATTCGCCACGTTGGTGGCTTTCCCCTTGTTGGCAATCACGGCTTCGGCGCAAAGTGACTACCGGGTTCGGAGCGGCGATATCCTGCAACTCGAGGTTCTTGAAGACAGCAGCCTGAACCGCGAACTTCTGGTGTTGCCCGATGGCCGTGTGAGCGTGCCATTTGTCGGCACTGTTCGGGCTGGCGGTCGGACGCTTGCACAAATTCGTGCGACCATCCGTGACGGGCTTGCGCCCAGTTTTGCGGAACCGCCAAATGTTTATGTTGGCCTGAGCTTTCTGGCCGAGATTGAACCACGTGAGCCTATCACCATCGATGTCTACGTCATGGGTGAGGTTACCGAACCTGGCAAACGTGAGATCGAACCCGGAACAACCATCCTGCAGTTTCTTGCGGAAATGGGTGGATTTACGCAGTTCGCAGCGACGAAGCGCATCCAGCTGCGGACAGCGCGTACCGGTCGTGAACAGGTCTACACGCTGAATTACAACGACGTTGAACTTGGTGCCGGTGTCGGGACCTCGACCATTATGGCCGATGGTGATGTGATTATCGTGCCGCAGCGGCGGTTGTTCGAATAACAAGGGGCAAGATGGTGGCCGTCAAATTTGTCCTGCGTACTGGTATCGGCGGGGTGGTCTGCCTGACCCTTGCGCCCGCCCTTGCCCAAGAGGCGGGCGGCATCCAGACCACATTCGGCATCGAACAAGGTATCGAGCTTGGTCGCAATCCCGCCCTGAGCATCCCCGCAGACGGTGACCGTACGACCCTTGCCACGCGACTATCTTATGGGTTGGTGACCGAAACGCGGACCCAAAGGCTGAGTTTTGACGCTGAAAGCACCTTTCGCATTGAAGATGTGGATGGTGAAACCGAAAGCGCGTTTGAATCGCCCGCACTCACCTTTGGTTACACACGCGAGGGTGCGAACAGTTCGCTGGAGCTGTCAGCCAATTACGTCAGGCGCGACATTGATACGCTGCCATTGCTCAGCGATTTTGTAGGTGATGACGGCGTACTGGATTTGCCCGACGATTTCACGGATCTGGTCGGGACAGGTGAGCGCACCAGTTATGCCGTCGCCGGGTCGCTAGTCGTTGGAACCAGTGCCCCGCTGCAGTTTCAGCTCGATCTGGGTGCAAGCGGGACGCAATATGAAGATGCAAGCGATCCTGATCTCGAAGATATCGAAAGCGCTAATGTCGGTCTTTTAACAACGCTGCGGATTTCGCCAGTGATGACCGGAACCGGAGCACTGCGATATTCCCGGACAGAGGAAGATGATGCGACCGAGACACGCATCACCACCTGGAATATTGATGCTGGTCTGATTTACGAGATTTCGCCGCGCGCGACCTTCGGCGCAACGATCGGGACCGAGCGCACCGAGACCGAGGAAACTATTGGCGATGCCGAAACATCGGGGCTGACAGGTGGTCTGGATTTTGGCTACGACATGCCAAATGGCGATCTGACGCTCAGCTTCGATGCCAGCCGCGACGTGGCGGGTGATGAAATTCTGACCTTTGTCATTGGGCGCAGTTTGGAACTGCCTACGGGAAGTCTTGCGGCAACGCTGGGTGTGACACAACCTGAAAACGATGATGTAGAAATGGTTGGCTCGCTTGACTGGACACGCGAATTGCCGACCAGCCGTCTGCTGTTTCGCCTGAACCGGACTGTCACCGTCGATACCGACGCTGACACTCGCCGTCGGTCCCAGGCAGCGGCCTATTACACATATGTCGTCAATCCTGCTTCCAGCCTGAATTTGGGTGCGTCATTTGTTGTGTCAGAGGAAAGCAGCGCCGAAAACCGGGTGGAACGCACGGATTTGACCGCCAGCTACAGCTATGCGCTGACCGAGAACTGGGATCTGAACAGCACGATTGGCTATACAATCCGCGACGAAGACACGGTTGGGCGTGCTGAGTCTTCGCTGATCACCTTGTCACTGGGGCGGGAGTTCAAGGCCCGGCGCTGAACCCATCGGCGCACCGGTGCCCAAAAGCACATTGTAATATGGAATTGCCCGATATGATCCCCTAAGAGGGTGATTAAGAGTAGAAGTTATTTCATGAGGGTCAGGTGCTATGATTGAAGAAACAGCACTGCCTGGCGTCAAGGTCATTGCCCCACGCTGGTTTCGTGACAATCGCGGTGCATTTTGCGAAACCTACAATCAAGCCACCTGGGCTGAACATGGCCTGGTCCAGACTTTCGTACAGGACAATCATTCGATCAGCCGAGATGTTGGCACGGTGCGCGGTCTGCATTTCCAAAGCCCGCCACACGGTCAGGCCAAGTTGCTGCGGGTTGTCGCCGGCGCGGTATGGGATGTTGCGGTCGATATCCGCCGTGGTTCGCCCACCTATGGGCATTGGGTGGGCGTTGATCTTTCTGCAGAGGACGGTCGGCAGATTTTCATCCCGGAGGGTTTTTTGCATGGGTTTGTGACCCGCGCGCCGCATACCGAAGTGCTGTATAAATGCTCCGCCGTCTATGCCCCAACCGCAGAGGGTGCCGTGCGGTTTGATGATCCTGACCTGAATATCGATTGGGGGATCGCTACTGACAAGGCGATCCTGTCCGACAAGGATGCGGCTGCTGGTCGTTTTGCAGATCTCGACAGCCCATTCATCTATTCCGACCCGAAAGGCGCATCATGAAAATTCTTGTCACCGGCGGCGCCGGGTTCATCGGATCAGCCGTGGTCAAAGCGGCCTTGGCGAAGGGCCATGAGGTCGTCAATGTCGATTGTCTGACTTATGCCGCATGTCTGGCCAGTCTGGATGACGTGGCCGGTGACCCGCGTTACACCTTTGAAAAGGTCGATATCTGCGACCGTCCCGCCCTGAACAGGGTTTTTGAGACCCACCAACCCGATGCCGTCATGCATCTGGCCGCCGAAAGCCATGTGGACAGGTCTATCGACGGCCCGGAAACGTTTGTCCAAACCAACGTTATGGGCACGTTTCACATGCTGGATGCGGCGCGGAGCCTTTGGGAGGCAAAGGGGCGACCGGATACATTCCGGTTCCATCACATTTCGACCGATGAGGTGTTTGGGAGCCTTGGCGAAACGGGCAAGTTTGATGAAGAAACCCGTTACGACCCCAGGTCGCCCTATTCGGCGAGTAAGGCAGGCAGCGACCACCTGGTCCGGGCATGGCACGAGACCTACGGATTGCCGATCGTCCTGACCAATTGTTCGAACAACTATGGCCCACGCCAATTCCCTGAAAAGCTGATCCCTGTCACCATTCTGAATGCGCTGGCGCGTAAACCGCTGCCGATCTACGGTGCGGGCCTGAACGTGCGGGATTGGTTGCATGTGGAAGACCACGCAGAAGCGTTGCTGCTGGTACTGACTAAGGCGGAACCGGGTGCAACCTATGCCATCGGCGGCGAGGCTGAGGCGAAGAACATCGATATCGTGCAGACCTTGTGCCGGATATTGGATGACCGCCGACCAGATGGCGCGCCGCATGCTGATCTGATCACCCATGTGATCGACCGGCCCGGCCATGACCAACG
The DNA here is from genome assembly GCF_046762885.1 of Yoonia sp. SDW83-1. Taxonomy (NCBI): domain Bacteria; kingdom Pseudomonadati; phylum Pseudomonadota; class Alphaproteobacteria; order Rhodobacterales; family Paracoccaceae; genus Yoonia; species Yoonia sp. SDW83-1. The sequence goes on along the minus strand of NZ_JBKQXO010000010.1, from coordinate 190,310 downwards.
TTATGCTATTGATCCCTCGCGCATTCGGACCGAACTGGGCTGGACCCCGGCGCATACCTTGCAGCAGGGGTTGGAAGAAACGGTCGACTGGTATCTGGCAAATCAAGCCTGGTGGGAACCACTTCAAAGCCGTGATGGCGTCGGCACCCGGCTTGGGCAAAGCAAATGAAGGTTCTTGTCTTCGGACAAAGCGGCCAGGTAGGCCGGGCCTTGGCAGCGCAGGCATCGCTGCGTAATGTCGATATCGTTCAACATGACCGACAAGCCGCGGATTTGTCTGACCCGGCCCGCTGCGCCCTGCTGATCGAAAACACGGATGCTGATGCCGTCATCAATGCCGCAGCCTGGACTGCCGTTGATGCGGCAGAAGAAGCACAGGAAAAGGCGCATGTGATCAATGCTGATGCGCCCGGTGCCATGGCAAGGGCCGCTGCCGCAAGGGATCTGCCGTTTATCCATATCTCGACCGACTATGTCTTTCCCGGCACCTTGGGCCCGGCATGGAAACCGGACGACCCGACCGGTCCACTCAGCGCCTACGGCCATAGCAAACTGGCTGGCGAGGTCGCTGTGAATGCGGCTGGTGGATCAGCGATTATCTTGCGGACATCGTGGGTTTTTGACGCAAAGGGCAAGAATTTTGTGACCACCATGCTGCGACTGGCCGAAAGCCGTGACACGCTGCAGATCGTGGCCGATCAACATGGCGGCCCGACCCCGGCCGCCGCTATCGCCGATGCCTGCCTGACAATGGCTGAGACGCTTCTGAACGGACCCGGGAAGGCGGGGGTTTACCATCTGACCGGAACGCCGGATGTCAGTTGGGCGGATTTTGCCCGAGCCATTTTTTCCCGCAGCGGCCACCGGGTGACGGTGCAGGATATCGACACAACCGATTATCCCACGCCCGCCGCCCGCCCCCTGAATTCGCGGCTGGATTGTACCAGCACCAAGGCTGAATTCGGCATTGAGCGGCCCGATTGGGGTGCCGCTCTCGACCAGATTATCAAGGAGATTCAGTCATGAAACAACGCAAAGGCCTGATCCTTGCTGGTGGAACCGGATCACGGTTGTTTCCGATCACCAAGGGGATTTCGAAGCAATTGATGCCGATCTACGACAAGCCGATGATCTATTATCCGTTGTCAGTGCTCATGCTGTCCGGCATTCGCGAGATTGGGATTATCACGACCCCCGAAGATCAGGCGCAATTTCAGAACCTTCTCGGCGATGGTGCGCAGTGGGGGGTGAACCTGACCTATCTGATCCAACCGAAACCCGAAGGTTTGGCGCAGGCTTACCTAGTGGGTGAGGCTTTTCTTGACGGTCAACCGTCTGCGATGGTGCTGGGTGATAACATTTTTTTTGGCCATGGGTTGCCCGAACTGCTGCTCGCCGCAGACCAGCGGCCCAGTGGTGGCACAGTCTTTGGTTATCATGTGTCGGACCCGGAACGATATGGTGTTGTCGGGATGGATGCGGATGGCCGGGTCACCCAAATTGTTGAAAAGCCTGAAACGCCGCCTTCGTCCTATGCGGTCACCGGGCTCTACTTTCTGGATGAAACTGCGCCCGAGCGGGCGCGTGGTATCACCCCCTCAGCGCGGGGTGAGCTTGAAATTACATCACTCCTTGAAACCTATCTGAATGAAGAAACCTTGACGGTTGAACGCATGGGCCGCGGCTTCGCGTGGCTGGATACCGGCACCCATGGCAGCCTGTTGGACGCCGGAAACTTCGTGCGTACCCTGCAATCGCGTCAGGGCATGCAAACCGGTTGCCCGGAAGAAATCGCTTTCCAGAAGGGCTGGATCAGTCGCGACCAGCTTCTGGCCCAAGCGGCGCTTTATGCAAAGAATGCGTATGGCAGCTACCTTGAGGGATTGCTGGAGGAGTAGCCGGACCTTGGAAAAGTGGGACGACGCCAGTTATTCGTCGGTGGTGCTGTCACGGCTCATTATATCAAACTTGCGCAGCTTGACGTAAAGTGACTGACGCGACAGGCCGAGCATCTCAGCAGCTGCCACGCGGTTGTTCATCGTCAGTTCAAGTGCTGTTTCGATACACATCTTTTCGACAACATTGGTGGTTTCGGCCACAATATCACGAAGCGTTGCGCTGCCCACCAGTTCAACCACGGACTGCATACTTTCGTCGTCGCCCGCTTTTGCCGGATTGCGGCTTGTTTCGGCGTGGTTCGCATCGCGCACCACAAAGCCAAAGACGGTATGCTGCCCGGCCTGCAGTTTCGTTACCGATAGCTCGACCGACCGGGGGCTACCATATTCACCGGCGATCTTGGTCGTGTAAATTCGCATCCGACCGGTCCGAGCGGCATTTTCCATCATGACCTTAAGATCAACACTGCCTCGTTGCAGGTAATCCGACAGGTTGCGCCCGCGCAAATTCACATCATGGGCAACGTCAATCAGATCAAGAAACGCATCATTGGCGGACAAGACATCGCCAGCGTCGGATGTAAAAATGATCGCTTCAGGGCCGTTGACATACAAGCTCTTTACATTTTGTGTCAGGTTGTCTGCCCGCATGTTCTTTTCGTCCAACGGAGCGATCCGACACAACAGGACCCGTTCACCCGCAGCCCGAAACAACGTTGGCAAAAGGTTGACCGCCTGCCCACTCCCGCGCAGCACCGTCTTTACCGGGTCATCGCGATCAGAAATCGCCTGGGTCGTCAGGCTATCAATCAGATCACCCCGCTTACGTCCTTCGAAACAAAGCGCGACTGCTGTACCGATCAGGTCCTCTCTGGATCGGCCCAAGAGAGAGGCGGCGGCCGGGTTCGCCTCGGTAATTTCACCGGTTTGAACAGATGCAAAAATCACCGCATCGGCAGTGCTATCCATCAATACGCGGAAACGCGTGTCATATTCACGCTGCACCTCGTAATCGCGCTCCAGCGCGAGTTGCGCCTTCACCAGTTGTTGCTGCATCTCGGCGATCGGGCGCAAATCGCGGCCCAACATCAGGATCGCACCATCAGGACCGATACGATGGAAACTGTACCGCACCGGAAATTCCCAGCGCCCTACATCATCTGAATGGTTCAGTTCGACCGGCCGAATTGGGCTCGCACCATCAAGAAACGCGGCCAACCTGCTGTCAAACTTAGACACGCTTTCAATTGTCAGTGCGCTGCGGATATCCTTATTTTCCCAGCGCTCCAGCTTCTGAAATGTTTCGTTTGTCGGGCTGACAAGAACGGACAACACTATGCCAGAGTCCGAGATCACAATGCCCAAATCAGCGACCTCGGCAATGATATCGCCCAGTATCTCTGGCGCTATCAATGGGATGGCGCCACTGCTCCAGTATTTTGTTCCCCGCGATGTCATATCAGACGCACTAAGTATAGAACCCGTATCACTGCTCAGGTCCTGCGCATCGTGGGCACGCTGTTGAGTGGCGTTGTGTTTAAACCGCAAAATTTCAGGGCCTCGTATACTTGTATTGTCGCATAGTCAGCGCCCGTCAGTGCCGTCACATCTTCTTTTGATTCGACCTCCAGCAGCGACCCCCCAACAACGACCGGGGGTGGCTGATCTGTCGCAGTTTTCACAACATCGACGATCCGGCGAAGCGATTCAAGCGTTTCGCCTTGTGACGATGATATGAATACCGCGTCGTATTTAGTGCGTTGCATCCGTTCTGCAACCTCTTCTGCGCGCGCACCCAGCATCATCCTGACGGACAGGCCAATGCGCCTCAGTTGTCCGGCCAGAACCATCGCCCCCAGCGTGTGATAAACTTCTTGAGGGACAAGCAGCATGATGGACGGTGCTGCCGGATCGGCGGATTGGTCACCGGACCAGTCCGGGCCCAACTCGCGCAACATTGACTGCAGACGGGACACACCGATAGTGACGCCTGCAAAGCCAAGTTCGTCAGAGCACCATTCGTCTCCCATACGGCGGGCCACGCCGGGAATATAGAAATCCGCGATGTCCTCGCGACGCACCCCATTGGCGAGCGCACGCACGAGGACGTGGCTGCAGGCCTGACGATCCGCACTCAGTGCGGCCTGATGCAGGTCGTCGAGAATAACAGGATCAAGATGTCGCGGAACGTCGCGAACGACTGCCATAGCCGCCCGCGCCGCAGTCCTTCCGGTCTGCCGCTCTGGCACGTCATTTCGCGCTTTGGCGTCTATGTTCCGACGATCGGGCATCCACGCATCCTTTTGCTGAATCTGCGCAGTAGGGGCAAAAATTGCAGCATTGTAAGATATTGTCGGTTGCAGGAGGTATAATGTCAAAGCAAATTGACATATTTGATCATTAGCGAGGTCAAAAACCATTTAAGCATCTGTTTTTTAACTTATAAACGTTGTTACTCGGCAACCGCCCGCAAGTGCATAATCAACAGGACCATTGTGTAAGTTAAAGTTGACACCTGGCCTAAATGACACCTAGTCTAGACACATGGGATTGTCAGGGGCAGTTTACATGTCAATTGCGAGCGCAGAAACGGCGACCAATCGGCCACTGCAAAAACCGGCGGGAAATCGTCTTTACACAGATGCCGAACGGGCGCGACGCGACGCCACAAAATGGACCCTGGTTCAGGGCATTCTGGCTCCCCTACAATTTGCCGTCTTCCTCGTCTCTCTCGCATTGGTAATCCGCTACCTTTGGACCGGCGCGGGATACGACGCCGCGACGCTGTCCATCGTGATCAAGACAGCCGTGTTGCTGACCATCATGGTCACCGGCGCGATCTGGGAAAAAGTGGTCTTTGGGCAATATCTATTCGCGCCCTCCTTCTTCTGGGAGGACGTATTCAGCTTCGCCGTTATCGCATTGCATTTGCTGTATATTTTCGCCCTATTCTCCGACGCTCTATCGCCAGCTGGCCTGATGTACCTCGCCCTTGCCGCTTATGCCGCCTACGTCATCAACGCCGCCCAGTTTGTCTGGAAATTGCGCATGGCCCGGCTCGATGCGGAGGCCCGCAAATGAACGTCCCCCTCACCCCCGCCAACGGCGGTTGCCGCGCTGCCCCCGTGCTCAAGGAACGGGGCCAGCGCGAGGTGTTCTGCGGCCTCACCGGGATCATCTGGTTGCACCGCAAAATGCAGGACGCGTTCTTCCTCGTCGTCGGTTCGCGCACATGCGCCCACCTACTGCAATCGGCGGCAGGCGTGATGATCTTTGCAGAGCCACGATTCGGGACGGCGATTCTGGAAGAATCAGATTTGGCTGGCCTTGCCGACGCACATGAGGAACTGGACCGCGAGGTGTCGCGGCTTCTGGCCCGCCGCCCTGACATTCGGCAGCTTTTCCTTGTCGGCTCCTGCCCTTCCGAGGTGATCAAAATCGATCTGGCCCGCGCCGCAGAACGGCTTAGCCAGTTTCATGCGCCCCATGTCCGGGTGCTGAATTACTCCGGCTCAGGGATCGAAACCACATTCACACAAGGCGAAGATGCCTGTTTGGCCTCCATGGTGCCGGTGCTGAAAGACACGACCGCCCGCGAATTGCTGGTTGTCGGCGCGCTGCCCGACGTGGTCGAGGACCAGATGCTTGGCCTACTCGCCGATCTGGGTATCGGCCCGGTCCGGCTTCTCCCCGCGCGCAGGATCGATGACATGACCGCCGTCGGACCCAACACCGTCTTCGCTCTGACCCAACCCTTCCTTGGCGACACTCATGCCGCATTGGAACGGCGCGGCGCCCGACATATCGCCGCGCCATTCCCGTTCGGGGACGAAGGCACAACCGCCTGGCTGCGCGCCATCGCCAGTGAATTCGGCGTGAGCGAGGCCACGTTCGAAACCGTTACCGCTGCCCCCCGCGCCCGCGCCCGCAAGGCCATCGCGCAAGCGTCAGAGGCGTTGCGCGGCAAATCCGTCTTCTTCTTCCCTGACAGCCAGCTTGAAATCCCCCTTGCCCGGTTCCTGACCCGCGAATGCGGCATGACAGCAGTCGAGGTCGGCAGCCCCTACATCCATGACGCCTTGCATGGTCCCGACCTTGATCTGCTGCCAGCCGGTCCGCAGATTTCCGAAGGACAGGATGTGGACAAACAATTGGAACGCGCTCGCGCCGCCCGTCCTGATCTGACCGTCTGCGGCTTGGGTCTTGCCAACCCGCTTGAGGCCGAGGGGCTGTCCACCAAATGGGCGATCGAACTGGTCTTCACTCCGGTGCATTTCTACGAACAGGCGGGCGACCTCGCCGGTCTCTTCTCGCGACCACTCCGCCGCAAATCGGTCCTCCAACTGGAGGCCGCGGAATGAAATTGACCGTCTGGACATATGAAGGCCCGCCGCATGTCGGCGCCATGCGTGTTGCCACGGCAATGAAAGGCCTGCACTACGTCCTGCACGCCCCGCAGGGCGATACCTATGCCGACCTGTTGTTCACCATGATCGAACGGCGCAACCACCGCCCGCCGGTCACCTACACGACATTCCAGGCGCGCGATCTGGGGTCGGACACCGCCACGCTCTTCAAGCAATCCTGTCAGGAGGCCGTCGACCGCTTCGATCCGCAGGCGATCATCGTCGGTGCGTCCTGCACGGCGGAACTGATCCAGGACGATCCCGCCGGACTGGCCGAAACCATGGGCCTGTCCATTCCGGTCATCCCGCTGGAACTGCCCAGCTACCAGCGCAAGGAAAACTTCGGCGCGGATGAAACATTCTACCAGATCGTCAAACATCTGGCCCAGCCACAGGACCGCACCGCGCGGGTGACTTGCAATATCCTTGGGCCGACAGCCCTTGGTTTCCGTCATCGCGATGACGTGGAAGAAATCACCGGGCTACTGTCCGACCTAGGGATCGACGTGAATGTTGTGGCACCGCTTGGCGCTACACCCGCCGATATCGCCCGGCTGCCCGCCGCCCATTTCAACGTGCTGCTATCGCCAGAAACCGGCGAAAGCGCCGCGCGTTGGCTGGAAAAAACTCACAGCCAGCCTTTTACAAAGATCGTGCCAATCGGCGTCGGCGCGACCCGCGATTTCATCGCGGAGGTCGCAACAATCACCGGCCTGCCCTGCAAGCCGGACGAAAGCCGCCTGCGGATGCCATGGTGGTCGCGGTCCGTGGACAGCACCTACCTGACCGGCAAGCGCGTGTTCATCTTCGGTGACGGCACCCATGTGGCCGCCCATGCCCGCATCGCCCGGGACGAGATGGGTTTCGAGGTCGTCGGCATCGGCTGCTACAACCGCGAAATGGCGCGACCGATCCGGGCGCTGGCCAAGGAATACGGTGTCGAGGCGCTGATCTCCGACGATTATCTGGAAGTGGAACAAACGATCGAGGCGCTCAGCCCCGAAATGATCCTCGGCACCCAGATGGAACGGCATATCGGCAAGCGTCTGGGCATTCCCTGTGCGGTCATATCGGCCCCAGTCCATGTACAGGACTATCCTGCGCGCTGCTCCCCCCAGGTCGGGTTCGAGGGCGCAAATGTTATCTTCGATACGCTGATCCATCCGCTTGTCATGGGGCTTGAGGAACACCTGCTGACCATGTTCCGCGACGATTTCGAATTCCACGACGACGCAGGGCCAAGCCACCACGGCGGCAAGGCCAAGGCGCGGGTTGATGAGGTCGAAACGCCAACACCGCAGCCGCAGGACGATAACATCATCTGGCTGTCCGACGCCGAAAAGGAACTCAAGAAGATACCATTTTTCGTGCGCGGCAAGGCCCGCCGGAACACCGAAACCTTCGCATTGGAAAAGGGGCTGCACGAAATCAGCCTCGACACACTTTACGAGGCAAAGGCCCATTATGCGCGATGAGGTGATGCATAAGCCCTACCGCGTGGTGATCGTCACGCTGGATGCGCATGCCGCGGGGCCTGCGTTGCGTGTGTCTGCCCGCCTCGCCCCCGATTTCCCGGGGCTTGAGGTGCAGGTGCTGTCCTCTGCCGAATGGGGCGAAAGCCCCGAAGCACTGGCCGAAGCGAAAGAGGCCATCGCGACAGGCGACATCATCATCGCCAACCTGCTGTTCCTTGAGGAACATATCCGCGCCATCCTGCCCGCCATGGAGGCCCGCCGCGATGCATGCGATGCGATGATCGGCATGATCGCCGACGCGGAAATCGTCAAACTGACCCGCATGGGCGATCTGGATATGGGCAAGCCCGCCAGCGGCGCCATGGCGTTCCTGAAAAAGCTGCGTGGTTCATCCAAGCCATCGACCGAAAGCGGCGCCAAGAAAATGCGGATGCTGCGCCGCCTGCCCAAGATCCTGAAACTGATCCCCGGCAAGGCGCAGGATCTGCGCGCCTGGTTCATGTCCATGCAATACTGGCTGGGCGGGTCCGACGATAATGTCGAACAGCTAATCCGCTTCCTGATCGGGCGCTATGCCAACCGGCCCGACTGGCGCGGGGCCAAGGCCGCTGCGCCTATCGAATACCCTGATGTCGGGCTTTATCACCCTGACCTGCCCGGTCATCACATCGTCACCGATATGGCCGACCTGCCCGGTCCGGCGACCCCCGTGGCCACAATCGGCGTGCTGATGCTGCGCTCCTACGTGCTGGCGTCGGACTGCGCCCATTACGATGCGGTCATCCGCGCGTTCGAGGCGCGAGGCATGCGCGTCATCCCGGCCTTTGCCGGCGGTCTTGACGGGCGACCCGCCATCGAAACCTATTTTCAGGGTCGAGTCGATGCGCTGGTCTCACTCACCGGGTTTTCCCTGATCGGCGGCCCCGCCTATAATGACAGCGCCGCCGCAGTCGGCCTGCTGCAGGCGCTTGATGTGCCCTACATCGCCGCCCAACCGCTGGAATTCCAGACGCTTGGCCAATGGGCCGCCAGCGCGCAGGGCCTCGGCCCCATCGAAACCACCATGCTTGTCGCCCTGCCAGAGATTGACGGCGCCACAAACCCCACAGTATTCGCAGGGCGCCATGGCGATGCGGGCTGCAATGGCTGCGCCATGGCCTGCACCGGCCAGTCTGACTGCAAGGCAATGGCCCCCTGTCACGAGCGGATCGACAGCCTGACCGAAAAAACTCTGCGGCTGGCCACCCTGCGGCGCAAGCAGAACGCCGACAAAAAGGTCGGGGTTGTGCTGTTCGGCTTCCCACCCAATGCGGGTGCCGTGGGCACAGCCGCCTATCTCAGCGTCTTTGAAAGCCTGCACAACACGCTGACCGCGATGCGTGCTGATGGCTACACTGTCAATGTGCCCGAAACCGTGGACGATCTGCGCGCGGCCATCCTGCAGGGCAACGCTGCACAATATGGACAGCAGGCCAACGTGGCCGCCCATGTGGATGCAGACACCATCGTGCGCACATCCAAACATCTGGCCGAGGTTGAGGCGGTCTGGGGCCCGGCCCCCGGCAAACTCCAGTCCGACGGGCGCGGCGTTTACGTGCTGGGTCATCAGTTCGGCAATGTCTTCGTGGGTGTCCAGCCTGCCTTTGGCTACGAAGGCGACCCGATGCGCCTGCTCTTCGAACGCGGCTTCGCCCCGACCCATGCGTTTGTGACCTTCTACGACTGGCTCCGCGATACATATCAGGCCGATGTCCTGCTGCATTTCGGGATGCATGGCGCGCTGGAATTCATGCCCGGCAAACAGGCAGGCATGGGGGCTGCGGATTGGCCCGACCGCCTGATCGGCGAAATGCCGAACGTTTATCTCTACGCTGCCAACAACCCGTCAGAAGCGACGCTGGCCAAGCGCCGGTCGAACGCGGTGACCATCACCCATCTGACGCCGCCATTGACCACCGCCGGTCTTTACAAAGGACTGGCCGAACTAAAGGACAGCCTGACCCGCTGGCGCGAAATGCCTGCTGATGACGATCAGCGCGGCGATCTGGAACAGCTGATCCGCGATCAGGCCAACGCGGTGGACATGAATGCCCGCAATATCGACGCGCTGTGGCTGAAACTGGCCGAAACCGAAGGCGCGCTGATCACCGAAGGTCTGCACGTCGTCGGGCGGCCGCTGTCCGCTGCTGCCAGGGCCGACATGATGCGGCTGATGCCGGAAGGCGAGGCGCGGGACCGCGCCGTGGAGTTGCTGAAGGCAGATCACGAACTGCCCGCGCTGATGCGCGCGTTGTCGGCCCATTACATCGCGCCGGTCCCCGGTGGCGACCTGATCCGGTCGCCCGAGATTGTGCCGACAGGCCGCAATATCCACGCCTTTGATCCGTTCCGGATGCCGACCGCCTTTGCCATCGCCGAAGGGGCCAAACAGGCCGATCTGCTGTTGAAAACCCACGACGCCATCCCGCGCACCGTGGCGCTGGTGCTGTGGGGCTCGGACAACATCAAATCCGATGGCGGCCCCATCGGGCAGGCCCTCGCGTTGATGGGTGCCGTGCCCCGGTTTGACAGTTTCGGGCGTCTGTCCGGCGCTGACCTGATCCCGCTGAAAAAGCTTGGCCGCCCCCGGATCGACGTGGTGATGACCCTGTCCGGCATCTTCCGCGACCTGCTGCCGTTGCAGACGCGCATGCTGGCCGAAGCCGCTTTGAAATGTGCCCAAGCCGATGAACCGCTTGAACAGAACTTTATCCGTGCCCACGCACTGACCTACGCTCGCGAGATGGGATGCGATCTGGAAATGGCGGCGCTGCGGGTCTTTTCCAACGCCGAAGGTGCGTATGGGTCCAACGTCAATCAACTGGTCGATAGCTCAGCCTTTGGGGATGAGGATGAACTGGCCGATGCCTACGAGGCGCGCAAGAGCTTTGCCTATGGCGTCAACGGCAAGGCGGCACAGAACCCCGCGCTGCTGCAAAAAGCACTAAAAGATGTCGATCTGGCCTATCAGAACCTTGAGTCCGTCGAATTGGGTGTGACCACGGTCGACCATTATTTCGACACGCTGGGCGGTATTTCCCGGGCGGTACGGCGCGCCAAGGGCGGCGTCAGCGCACCGGTCTATATCGGCGACCAGACCCGCGGTTCGGCTAAGGTGCGGACCCTGCAGGATCAGGTGGCGCTGGAAACGCGCAGCCGGTCCCTGAACCCCAAATTCTACGAGGCTTTGTTAAACCACGGCCATGAAGGCGTGCGCCAGATCGAGGCACATGTGACCAATACGATGGGCTGGTCGGCAACCACGGGCGAGGTGGAGCCGTGGGTGTATCAGCGCCTGTCTGAGACTTTCGTCTTGGATGACGCGATGCGCGAACGCCTGGCGGCGCTGAACCCGCAAGCGTCGATGCGCATGGCAAACCGGCTACTAGAAGCTTCGGATCGCGACTACTGGGCACCGGATGAGGACACACTGGCAGCGCTGCAAGACGCAGCGGATGCGCTGGAAGACCGGATGGAAGGGGTAGCAGCAGAATGACCTTTTTCACAATGAATTCAACGGAAAGGAGGCTCTAATGAGCCCCAAGGACAATGTACCCGACCTCAAGGGTCTGGATGGTGAAGGATCAGTTCAGGTTCATCAGCCGGACGATGCGAAAATCGAAGGCGCGAAGGTGTTTTCGGTTTACGGGAAGGGCGGCATTGGGAAATCGACCACATCGTCCAACCTATCGGCCGCGTTTTCGATGCTGGGCAAGCGTGTGTTGCAGATCGGATGTGATCCCAAGCATGACAGCACGTTTACGCTGACGGGCACGCTGGTGCCGACCGTGATCGACATCCTGAAAGAGGTTGATTTCCATTCCGAGGAATTGCGGCCCGAGGACTTCATCTTTGACGGCTTCAACGGGGTGAAATGCGTGGAGGCCGGTGGGCCGCCCGCGGGGACCGGTTGTGGCGGTTATGTCGTTGGCCAGACTGTGAAATTGCTGAAGCAACATCACCTTTTGGAAGACACCGATGTGGTCATTTTCGACGTGCTGGGTGACGTGGTTTGCGGCGGGTTTGCAGCCCCTTTGCAGCACGCGGATCGCGCTTTGATCGTGACAGCGAATGACTTTGACAGCATCTACGCGATGAACCGGATCATTGCGGCGGTGCAGGCGAAATCGGCGAATTACAAGGTCCGTCTTGCGGGTTGTGTGGCGAACCGTAGCAAGGACACCGATGAGGTGGATCGCTATTGCAAGACGGTGGGCTTCAACCGCATTGCCCATATGCCCGATCTGGATGCGATCCGCCGTAGCCGTCTGAAAAAGAAAACACTTTTCGAGATGGATGATGAGGAAGACATCGTTCAGGTCCGCAAGGAATACATCCGTCTGGCAGAGACCCTTTGGAACGGGACAGAGCCGCTGGCCCCCGCCCCGCTGCCGGATCGGGAGATCTTCGAACTCTTGGGATTTGATTGATGAAAAGGCTGTCGGCAAAACGTCGGACAAACGTCGGACTTGCGTATGGCAAGGAGGTCCCGGATCAGGTCCGGGACTGCGGTGCGCATAAATGACGAGTTATGCCGCCACACGCGACCGGGTTGAGCATTATTTCGACCGCAGCGCCACAAAGGTGTGGGAGCGGCTGACATCGGACGCGCCCGTGTCGGGCATTCGCGCGACTGTGCGGGCCGGTCGCGACCGGATGCGTGATCTGATGTTGCGGCAATTGCCCGATGATCTGCGCGGCGCGCGGATACTGGACGCCGGGTGCGGTACGGGTACAATGGCGGTGGAACTGGCGCAGCGCGGTGCTGACGTTGTTGCGGTCGATATCTCGCCTGCGCTGATTGACATCGCAAAAGAGCGGATGCCTGCAGACCTGCCCGGACAAATAGACTGGATCGCAGGCGATATGCTGGAAGGTACCCGTGGCGGTTTTGACCATGCGCTCGCCATGGATTCGATGATCTACTACAGCGCGCCTGATATTGCAGAGCTGCTCGGCCGCGCCGCTGACCGGGTGGATGGCAAGTTCGTGTTCACATTGCCGCCACGCACACCTGCCCTGATGGCGATGTGGCGGGTCGGCAAACTGTTCCCCCGCGCTGATCGCAGCCCGACGATGGTGCCTCACACGACGGCGGGTGTGGCCAAGGCACTGCGGACCGCAGGTGTAGCCGGCAACCTGCGTGAAATCGACCGGGTGAAATCCGGTTTCTACATCTCGAATGCGCTGGTGTTCGAAGGGGGCCGGGCATGATTTTCAAAGCCTCCGCCCTGAAGAGGATCTCAGTCAACATGTTGCCATTTGGCGATGCGGTCAGTGATGATCTACCGCTGGGCCAGTTGTTGCGCCTGTCATTGTTCCAGGTGTCGGTGGGCATGGCGGCAGTGATGTTGTTGGGTACGTTGAACCGGGTGATGATTGTTGAACTGGGCATCGGCGCAATGCTGGTGGCGGCAATGATCGCCATTCCGGTGCTGGTCGCCCCGTTCCGGGCGCTGGTCGGCTTCAAATCGGACAATTACAAATCGGCTATCGGCTGGAAACGCATCCCCTACCTGTGGTTCGGGACGATGTGGCAATTTGGCGGGCTGGCCATCATGCCTATGGCCCTGCTGGTTCTTTCAGGAGATCGAACGCTGGATATTGAATGGGCCGGCTACGTGGGCGCAGGTCTTGCGTTTCTGCTGACAGGCATCGGGATGCATATGACCCAGACCGCAGGTCTGGCGCTTGCGGCAGACCGTGCAACGGATGAAACACGGCCCAAGGTCGTGGCCTTGCTTTATGTCATGCATCTGGTGGGGATGGCGATATCGGCCATCATCATTGGCGCGCTTCTGCGCGACTATTCAGCCCTGCGGCTGGTGCAGGTGGTCCAGGGCACGGCCGTTGTGACCCTGCTGCTGAACCTGATTGCCTTGTGGAAGCAGGAAAAGGTGCGCCCGATGAGCAAGGCGGAACGCGCGGCTGCAAGCCCCACATTCCGCGACGCATGGGCCGATCTGGCCAGCGGCGGTGACGCGGGGCGGCTGTTGATGGTCGTGTTCCTGGGCACCATGGCATTCAACATGCAGGACGTACTGCTGGAGCCTTATGGCGGCGAAATACTGGGGCTTTCGGTTTCGGCCACAACGCTGCTGACCGCCATGTGGGCCGGCGGCGCACTGGTCGGCTTTGGCGTTGCCGCACGTTGGCTGGCCCGCGGTGTCGATCCTTACCGGATGTGTGCACGGGGCATTCTGGCTGGTGTCGCTGCGTTCTGTGCCGTGATCTTTTCCGCGCCGATGGGGTCGCCTGTCCTGTTCTATGCAGGTGCTGCCCTGATCGGGTTCGGGGGCGGTTTGTTCGGTGTGTCGACCCTGACCGCCGCCATGACGATGCCAACGCTTGGCAATGCCGGGCGGGGCCTTGCCCTTGGTGCCTGGGGTGCGGCCCAAGCCACGGGTGCGGGCCTGTCTATCTTTATCGGGGGCACCTTGCGTGACCTTGTGAACCATGCCGCTGGGAACGGCACACTGGGAGAGGCGCTCGCCACGCCTGCCACCGGCTATTCGGTTGTTTATCATACCGAAATTGGCCTTCTTTTCATCACTCTGGTCGTCCTTGGTCCGCTTGTGCGGGTCATGGCCGTGCCGAACAGGACATCTGGCAAGCTGGGATTGCCGGATTTCCCGACCTAACCACCGAAAGGACAAAACAATGGTTGGTGTAGAATTTTTTGGAAACTTCGATCTGGCGAGCGCGGCAATCTGGCTCTTCTGGATCTTTTTCGCAGGGCTGGTGATTTACCTGCAGACCGAAAACATGCGCGAGGGCTATCCCCTGCGCGATGACGATGACGATGTGCCAGCGAATGAAAGCCTTTGGCCGATCCCGAAGGAAAAGACGTTTCATCTGCGCGATGGGCGCGGCGAACTGACCGTGCCGTCGAAAGAGTATGAAGACAGCAAGATGCGCACTGATCTGGCGCTGGCCCGGTCGTCAGAGGCGAGCGGATCGCCCTGGGTGCCGACCGGCGATCCGATGAAAGACGGCGTTGGCCCCGCGTCATGGGCCCCGCGCCGCGACATTCCGGAACTGGATGCCCACGGACATGCCAAGATCAAACCGATGTCCACGCTGGAGGATTTCAAGGTTTCTGCCGGGCGCGACCCGCGCGGCAAGGCCGTTGTTGGCGGTGACGGAGAGGTCGTGGGCCGTGTCACCGATATGTGGGTCGATGTGCCCGAACAGATGGTCCGTTATCTGACCGTTGATCTGAACCCTGAAGGCACCGGCAAGACCCGCCTGATCCCCATGACGATGGCCAAGATCGGCACCGACCGCGTCACGGTCCGGTCGCTGCATGCCCATAATTGGGACGGCGTGCCTGCCACCAGGAAAGGGGACGAGGTCACACTTCTCGAAGAGGACAAGATCACCGCCTATTACGCTGGCGGCACACTCTATGCCTCGCCCGAACGGTCGCAAACCGTTCTTTGACACTAGGGCGGTCCCGGCTCGCCACCGGGGCTGCATGATTGCAGAGGGAACCTGCCATGAGCCACGATGATTTCAACTTTGAACCCGTAAGGGGCCTGCCAGAGCAGTTGCCCAAGGATGAACATATCCTGTGGCAGGGCGCCCCTGATCCCCGCCGTCTGGCGCGCGAGGCGTTGGGGTTGCGATGGGTGGCCGGGTATTTTGCCCTGCTCACATTCTGGCGTGTGGGTGTGTCATCGGCTGATTTTCCCTTTGGCATCGCCCTGATGCACGGGCTGCCGTTTGTGGTGTCGGGTCTGATTGCGTGTGGCATTCTTTATGGCATCGCCTATGTGCAGGCCCGGTCGACCGTGTACACCCTGACCAACAAGCGGGTGGCGATGCGCATCGGTGCTGCTTTGACCATGACGCTGAACCTGCCTTATGTCTGCATCGGAACCGCCAAGCTGGACCTGAAGCCATCGGGCACCGGCACATTGGCGTTCGAGCTGATCGGCGAGGCCCGCATTTCCTATCTGATGACCTGGCCCCATGTCCGGCCCTGGCGCATGGCGCGGACCCAGCCCGCCCTGCGCTGCATCCCGGACGCCGAAAAGGTCGCCCGCATCTTTGCCGATGCCGCCGAAACCCGGATTTCCCAGCCCCAGGTGTCGCGCGTCGCAACCCATGACGGCGATGCCGTCGCAGCGGAGTAGGCCCATGTCACAGCTTGAACAACAGATGCGCCATCGGGACAAGGAAATGGTCCCACGGATATTGGTGCAGGGGATGTTTGCCCTGATGCTCGCCAGCCTTGGGATCGTGGCCTATGCGCAATGGGCACAGGTCCCCAATCGCGGTGTTCTGGTCGAGGCGCCAGTGGTGCAATCGCTTGACATCGTGATGACCGGCGACCGCAACGGGATTTATCAGGTGATGGGGACAGACGGCACGCTGCTGGCATCCTCGGCTGATCACAAGGCCGGGTTTATTGGTGTGATCGGCCGGGTCGTGGACCGCAAGCGCCTTGTCTACGGACTGTCCAGTGAGCAGCCCTTGCAGGTTGTCCGCCGCGAGAACGGCAATATCGCGATTATTGACGAAACCACCGCCATGTCGGTCGAACTGATCGGTTATGGGGCGGATAACGTGGCAGCCTTTGCCCGGCTGCTGGATTGAAACCGTGCGTGGGTTAGCCACCCGCGCGCATCAGATGTGAAAGGGAACTCACATGGGACTACTTTTTAGAACAAAGGAAACCGCGCCTTGTACGGTAACGATTTCGCATCGGTTTGAAGAATTGTCGGCGCATGTGCGTCTGGATAACGGGGCGGTCATCCATCCCGGTGACACGGTGCAGGTCCAGGGGCCGGAAATCATGGCCGCCTTTGGCGAGTTGGTTGAGGAAAAGCGGACAGCGGTGATCACCCGCGCCAGCAAACTGGAACAGATGTGGACCCGCGCGACGGGCGATCTGGAGTTCATGGAACTGTGCGAATTCTCATTCAGCGAAGAGGTGATGTCATGAACATGCACTCATCCGACGCGGCCACCGCAGAAGAAGCCATCGCCGCCCAAGAGGCCCTGCCGCCTTTGACCAACGAAGAAGCAACGCAAGTGGCGATGTCAAACACGCTCCTGACGCCGCGCTTTTACACCACCGACTTTGATGAGATGGACGCGATTGACGTCACCCCCGTCCGCGAAGAGTGGGACAAACTGATCGCCCGCATGAAATCGGACCCCAACAAGGGTCATTTTAAGAAAAACGAAGACTGGGACACTGTCGACTGGGACGGGATGGAGCCGAAGCTGAAGGCAGAATTCATCGACTTCCTGATCTCATCTTGCACCGCCGAATTCTCGGGCTGTGTGCTTTACAAGGAAATGAAGCGGCGCGGCTCGAATGAAGATATCACCACCCTGTTCCAACTGATGGCGCGGGACGAGGCGCGCCATGCCGGTTTCATCAATGATGCCCTGCGCGAAGCGGGGATCGCGGTGAATTTGGGCTTTCTCACGCAGGCCAAGAAATACACCTATTTCCGGCCCAAATTCATCTACTACGCCACCTATCTGTCGGAAAAGATCGGCTATGCCCGCTACATCACGATCTATCGGCACTTGGAAAAGCACCCCGAGCATCGGTTCCACCCGATTTTCAAATGGTTCTGCGAATGGTGCAATGATGAGTTTTCGCATGGTGAGGCCTTCGCGCTCTTGCTGAAGACCGATCCAAAGCTGACGGAAAGCTGGGTTAACCGGATGTGGATCAAGTTCTTCCTCACGGCTGTTTTCTCGACCATGTGGGTGCGCGACCATCAACGTCCTGAATTCCACAAGGCGCTTGGCGTCGATCCTGAATGGTACGGACAAGAAGTGTTCCGCAAGACCTCCGACATCTCGCGGCAGGTCTTCCCGATGGTGCTGGATATCGACCACCCCCGTTGGAAACCGACCCTGCGCCGTATGGAAGCGGCCAATGTGCAGATCGCCAATGGCCGCAAGCAAGGCGGCTTTGGCGGTTGGCTGAAACGGATGGCCGGATCGGCCAAGGCGGGGTTTGCCTTTGTGTCACTTCTGACCATCCCGGTCGAGAAAAGCACGGTGCCAGACAGCCCCCGGATGGAGCCTGCCTACTGATGACCTCACCCTGGATCGCATCGCTGTTTGCCATTTTCGTCTGGTGGTTTTCCACCGGGGCGATTTTGGTGGCGGTGCGCCGGACGGATCGTTTGGGCCGCCACGGCATGACCGTCTTTTGCTGGTTGCCGATGCTGGCGGCCGGGGTTGCGGCGGTGGCCCTGTCGTTGCCCGCTGCCAATGTGCTCGGGGCCTATATGGGATTCATCGGCGCGCTCGCGATCTGGGGCTGGATCGAACTGGCATTTCTGGCGGGTGTGATCACCGGGCCGATGCGGCAGGATTGCCCGCCCGGACTGTCTGGCAAGGACCGGTTTTTTCGAGCATTCAGCACCGTCGCCTATCATGAACTGGCGCTGGTGATTGGTCTGTTGGCCCTTGTCGTCGTCTCGGACGGCGCCGCGAACCGGATGGCGGTATCAACCTATCTAGTGCTGTTTCTTGCCCGGATCTTTGCCAAGCTGAACCTGTATTTCGGGGTGCCGCGTATCAATACCGAATTTGTGCCCGACAGATTGGCACATCTGAAATCCTATTTCCGGCGCGGGCCTGTGACGCTCGCCTTTCCCGCCGCAATCACGGTGCTGACCGCGCTGCTGGCGGTCTGTGCCGAACGGCTGTGGTCCGCGCAGTCGGATGCCAGCGTCGTGGGTTTTGCCCTGCTGACCGCCCTTGCGGCACTCGCCCTGCTGGAACACTGGCTGATGGTGGTGCCGCTGCCTGACGCGAAACTCTGGCGCTGGATGTTGCCCGCGCCCAAGACAATGACCAAAGAAGAAAGATAGACCGATGGATTTTGATGCCCTGTTCAACGCACAACTGACCACGCTCAAAGACGAGGGCAACTATCGCTATTTTGCCGAGTTGGAGCGGAAATGCGGAAAATTCCCGCGGGCGGCCAATCATGACGAGGATGGCGTGCGCGATGTGACTGTCTGGTGTTCGAACGACTATCTGGGCATGGGCCAGCACCCGAAAGTGATCGCGGCGATGTGCGAAGCGGTCGAGCGCACAGGAACCGGCGCTGGTGGTACCCGGAACATCAGTGGCACCAACCACGATCATCTGCTGTTGGAACAGGAACTGGCGGATCTTCACGGCAAGGAAGCAGCATTACTCTTTACCAGCGGCTACGTATCAAACTGGGCCGCCCTCTCGACCCTTGGCAGCCGGTTGAAGGATTGCGTGATCCTGTCCGATGCAGGCAATCATGCCTCCATGATCGAAGGCATCCGCCATTCCCGGGCGACCAAGGTTATCTGGAAGCATAACGACGTGCATGATCTTGAGATGAAACTGCGTACCCTGCCAAAGGACGTGCCCAAGATCGTCGCCTTCGAAAGCGTCTATTCCATGGATGGCGACATCGCCCCGATCCGCGAGATTGTCGAAGTGGCCGAAAAATACGGCGCCATGACCTATCTGGATGAGGTCCACGCCGTCGGCATGTACGGCCCGCGCGGCGGTGGCGTCAGCGAACGCGAAGGGCTGGCGGACCGGATCACCCTGATCGAAGGCACGTTGGGCAAGGCATTCGGCGTTGTGGGCGGCTATATCACCGGGTCTGTTGCCCTATGCGATTTTATCCGCAGCTTTGCGTCCGGGTTCATCTTTACGACCGCACTGCCCCCCGCAGTTGCGGCTGCGGCCCGCACATCCATCGCCTATCTCAAGGAATCGCAGATGGAGCGTGCCCGCCAGAAACGGCAGGTGGCACGCCTGCGTGCCGCGCTTGATCGCGAAGGCATCCCGCATATGCATAACGAAAGCCACATCGTACCGGTCCTGATCAAGGACCCGGTCAAGACTCGGATGCTGGCGGATTACCTGATGCGCGAATGGGATATTTATGTACAGCCGATCAATTATCCGACCGTTCCAAAGGGGACCGAGCGGTTGCGGTTTACCCCGTCACCGTTGCACACGGACGCCGATATTGACCATCTTGTCAAAGCGTTAAGCGTCCTGTGGCGACAATGTGCGCTGGCCCATGCGGTCGCCTGACGGGGTTAACGCATTCTTTTGCAGATGGGGGTGGACCGTGCCGCCTGTTGCATTACATTGAGCCACGACTGGGGCAAACGGTCACCAAAGTAAGATCGAAAAGGAACACGATCATGAAAAAGTTTACTATTGCAGCCGCATTTGCCGTGCTCGCAGCGCCTGCTTTTGCAGATGGCCATGCATCCACCCAAGGTGATGCCGCCGCCGGCGAAGAGCAGTTCAACCGCCAGTGCGTCGCCTGTCACGTCGTGGCAGATGCCTCCGGCGAAGTTCTGGCCGGACGCAACGCCAAGACCGGTCCGAACCTCTACGGGATCGCTGGCCGCATCCCCGGCACCGAGGAAGGTTTCCGCTACAGCGATTCACTGATTGAACTGGGTGAAGCAGACTTGGCTTGGACCGAAGAATCCTTCGTGGCCTATGTGCAGGACCCCACCGGCTGGCTGCGTGAAGTGCTCGATAACCGCCGCGCCCGTGGCAAAATGGCCTATCAGGTCCGCCAGGAAGAGCAGGCCTATGACCTGTACGCCTATCTTTCGACATTTGCCGCCGAATAAGACAGACCTATCGCTAGGTTTTGGGGCCGCGAGCGGAAACGCTCGCGGCTTTTCTTATTGGTTGATCAGGGTAGCGATCGCGTTGGCATCTTCCTCGTGGGCCAGATGCCCCAGACCATCAAGTTCTGTCAGTTTTGCGTCGGGAAGTTTATCCACCGCGTCCCGGCTGACCTGCGGCGGCACCGCCGTATCGTTCAGTCCGGTGATCAGGTGGACCGGCGCATCGATCTGGCCCAGCCGCGACAACAGCCCGTCCAGCGACCACTGCGCCATCATCGACAGGGTCGCGTCTACATGTCCCTTGTCCGTGGCCAGCCGATAGTAGAGCTCCAGCCCCTCCTGATCGAGCGTTGAACCGGTGCCGCGGATCAGGTTGCGCACACTGCTGCGGGTTGTCGTCGCCGCGAACATGCTGGCGCTGAAGGGCGTGACCGCCAGTGCCTTGGCCATCATCGGAAACAGCCAGCCGGCAACCCCCTTGAATTTGCCCAAGGCGGCATTGATGCCGACAATCCCGTCTACAGGGCGCAGTCCCAGTTCCCACAGGCGCAGGGCAATCGCCGCTCCGGCGGAATGGCCGACGATCCGCGACGGCACCCAGCCCTCTTGCCGGATCAGCCCCAGAATATCCTCAGACATATGTTCCAACCCGCACCGCTGTTGCGCACCCAGCTGCGTGAAACCCTGCCCCGGAAGATCGAACATCACGACATGATGCTCCTGCGCCAGCAACGGAAACAGGTGGCGAAAACTTTGCGTCGCGCCCCCCGCGCCGTGGATCAGCAGAACCGTGTCACCTTCCCCGTGTTCCTGCACATGCCAGCGGTGCGGGCGATGCAGGACCTGTCGCGAATGCTCTGTCAAAGGCCAGATCGCCGGGTCCGGAGGCCAGCGCATTAGTCGCCCAGCGCGATGGCAACGGATTGCGACAACCTTTGCGCATCGGCCCGCGGCAACGGCAGATAAGCCGCGTCGAGCGTCTGGGCGAGGTTGCGCAAGGCCGGTTCAGGCCGGTTGCCGGTGTCGATGACGATGGCGTCAACACCATTGGCCCGCAGCGCCTTTGCGACCTGTTGCGCGTCAGTCGCCGCTTGTTTGCGGTCAGCGGTCCCGTCCAGCGCGATATTTGCCCGGCCATCGGTCAGGATGGCGATTGTGGGGGTCATGCCACGCCGTTGTGCGTGTTGTGCCTGCTCAAACGCTGTGATCATGCCGGCCGCCAGCGGTGTGCCGCCACCGCCGGGCAGGCCCGCGAGCCTGCGTTTGGTTTGAACGAGCGATCTTGTGGGCGGCAGCAACAACTCGGCTTCGGTCCCCCGGAACGCGACCAGTGCCACATGATCGCGCCGCGCATAGGCTTGGGCGAGCAGGAGTTCGACAGCCCCCTTCGCCTCTGCCAGTCGCGTGAGCGCGGCAGACCCGGACGCATCGACCGTAAAGATCAGCAGCCGGTCTGATTTCTCCTCGAACCGCTTCACCCGGATGTCGGCGGGTCGAATCTGCAGCCCATCCTGCCCGGTCGCATTGCGCCGGATCGTCTGCCACGGTGCGGCAGCGCGAAGCGTGCTGATAATATCAATACGCGCCCCATCGCTCAGCCTGCCGGCTCGCGACGGCAACGGCCTGCCGCGCCGGTTGCCCTTGCGTGCGGCGCCAGTACCGCTGCCGCGCCCGGCGCGGGCCTTTTGCGCGGCAAGCCGGTCCAGCAGGTTGTCGGGGAGGAGTGCGCGGACCGCGTCGAGCAGCAGTTCGTCGGGGATATCCAGTGTGTCGTCGGTGTTCTGGTTCTCCGTCTGGTCCGGCGGCGGGGCCTCCGGTTCCTGCGGGGCAGGTTCGGGGATGCGCGTCGCCCGATGGGCAAGGGTCAGGGCGCAGGCGATTTCGACATCTTCACCGGCGACCTGATCCCGGTCGTTCAGGATCGCGTGGGCCTTGGCCGCGCGCAGCGTAAAGAGTGGCGCGCGCAGGCTGTCGATACCAAGGTCAGCCGCGATACGGGTGATCTGGGTCAGCAGTTCAGTTGCAACAGAGAGTCGCCCCCGGCCCTGGGTGGGGGTGAAGCCCCCTCCCATGGGGAGGGTCGAGGGCTGCCCGGCTTTGCCGGGCGGATTGGTGGATACATCGCGCAAGCTGACATCTGACAGGTCCACATGAAACGCCAGTCGTTCCGCCAGCTTGGCATCAACAGCCTCATCCGCCTCAGCCCCCTCATCCAGTGCGATAAGCGTATGCCCGGTGTTTTTGTCCAGCGCCACCGCCAGATGCGCGGCCAGCCGCACGGGTGCCCGTTCGGCCATGGCAAGGATCATGGGACCGGGCGTGGCCAACAGGCCCTGTTCCTGTACCAGATGCCCGCTTGTCAACGTCGCTGACAGGTCGAGCCCGCCAAAGAGTGCTTCGTCAGATATTGCGGGGTGGATGCGTTTGGCTTCGGGATCGGCGCGCCTTAGCAGGGCATCGCGGACTGGTCCGGATCGGGCGCGGATCGTGATCCCGCCGAGCCCCGGATCAATCGCCAGCAATTGCAGTGCCAGCGTGGCCTGTTGCCAGCTATCCAAGAACGTCTTCCACGGTCCGCGCAACCCGTGTCCCGCTGCCCGCCTCGTCCAGCGGATCGCGGCGCAAGCGGTGGCGCAACGCCATCGGGGCGACATCACGAATATGCGCGCGGGTCAGGGCGGTGTCATCGCGCCACGCAGCATAGGCGCGGGCGGCTTTCAGTAGGGTGAGCTCGCCGCGCAGCCCGTCTGAGCCGAGGGTGAGGCACAGTTCAGCCACATCGTTCAGCGTCTTGTCAGGCGTCTTCAGCTTCGCCAGCGATTTGCGTGCCTTCAGGATCCGGTCGCGGATCGCGGCATCCTCGGCCAGCCAGCGCAGCATAAAGGCGGTATTGTCATTCTCGAACGCATCGCGGCGTTTGATCACCTGAACGCGGGTGTCGATATCCTTGGGCGATGTGACCTCGACCGACAGACCAAACCGGTCAAGCAATTGCGGGCGCAATTCACCTTCCTCCGGGTTACCAGACCCGACCAGAACAAACCGGGCAGGATGGCGGATCGACAGCCCCTCGCGCTCCACCACGTTTTCACCGGATTGGGCGACGTCGAGCAGCAGATCGACGATATGATCCTCAAGCAGATTGACCTCATCAATATAAAGGTAACCCCGGTTCGCCTTGGCCAGAAGGCCGGGCTGGAACGCCTTTTCACCTTTCGTCAGCGCCTTTTCGATATCCAGCGCGCCGGTCACCCGATCCTCGGTCGCGCCGAGGGGCAGATCGACCACCGGCGTCGGCACCTCATGCGCGCGCCGGGTCTTCAGGTTGGCCCAGTCCGGTACATCCGCCGCCTTGGCGCTGTTGACCGGGCAGTGCCTGATCGCCCTGATCGGCGGCAGCAATGCGGCCAGCGCGCGAACGGCCGTCGATTTGCCCGTGCCCCGGTCACCAAAGACCAGAACGCCGCCGATGGATGCGTCGATGGCGGTCAGGATCATCGCGCGTTTCATTTCTTCCTGACCGACGATGGCGGAAAACGGAAATGGGGTCATGCAACCTCCGGCTTTTTCAGGGGCGATGTACCGTTCCATGT
This sequence comes from Yoonia sp. SDW83-1, assembly GCF_046762885.1. Classification (NCBI taxonomy): domain Bacteria; kingdom Pseudomonadati; phylum Pseudomonadota; class Alphaproteobacteria; order Rhodobacterales; family Paracoccaceae; genus Yoonia; species Yoonia sp. SDW83-1. Next base: position 166,273 of record NZ_JBKQXO010000010.1, on the reverse strand, counting down.
CCCCCGGTCGGAATGGACAGCGAAACGGGCAAACAGTTCTTCGGAAAACCAGCGACCATCGCGGACCGCCTTGATGGCGGCACCATGGGGGCCGGTGCGGGCAAAACCATCCATCGTGGTCTTGTCGGGCCAGATCGAAAACGTGATCTGATCCAGCATCGGCAATTCGCCGATCCCCGCCTTGAACAACACATTCGGATCAGCGCCGATATTGGCCGATATGTCGGGCACCTGTTTCCAGAATTGCATCAGGGCAGACTTGCGGATCGATGCGCGCGTCAGCGCGGCCATGGGGCCTGCGGCAGGCGCGTCATCCGGGGCAAATGGCGCAACACCGCCCCACGCGCCGCGCACGGAACGCGGTTGCAGGAAAACGGTCCAATCCTCTGCACTGCGGGCGCGGTAGCGTTGAAAAACAGGCGCGCTGGCGGTCCGGTCCTGCGCCAGCTCCAGCGTTTGCCAGGTGGCAAGGATGGCAATCGTATAAGGGTTGACCGTCGGGCTGAACCCTTCGCCCTTGCCCGCGCCGCACAGCTTCCAGAAACCGATATCGGGGGTCTGCGCCAGCGGCCGCCGCGCCGCCCCCATCATCATCAGCGCCCACGCCCGGGCGCGTAGCCCGGAGAAGCGAAAGAATGACAGGGTGACGGTCTGGGTCACGGGCAGAAACCTTACGTAGTGTCAATTTATCCTGACATAGGACCGGCCAGTTGGGAAGATCGCGCGATAATATTTGTCAACTTAACATTACACTATTACTGTTGAGGCATGATGACACCTGATCAGAGCGACTCGCACGCTGCTATCGTTATCGGTGCGGGGCTTGGCGGCCTTGCCGCAGCGATGCGTCTGGGCGCCAAGGGCTATGCCGTCACCGTGCTCGACCGGCTGGATCGGCCCGGCGGACGCGGATCATCTGTCACGCAGGATGGACATCGATTCGACTTGGGACCGACCATTATTACGGTGCCGCAGGTCTACGAACAGCTATGGGCAGCCTGCGGGCGCGATTTTCACAAGGATGTCGATCTGCGCCCGATGGACCCGTTTTACGAGGTCCGCTGGCCCGACGGATCCACCTTCACCGCACGGCAGGACACCGACGCCATGCTGGCAGAGGTCGCGCGGCTCAGCCCCGGTGACGTGAAGGGTTACCAGAAGTTCCTAAAGGATAGCGAACGCCGCTATGTCCTGGGCTTCGAAGGCATGGTCGCCAAGCCGATGCACCGGCTCTGGGAAACGATCAAGGTACTGCCGCAATTTGCGATGCTGCGCGCCGATCAGTCGATCCTTGGGCTGGCCAAACGGCGGGTAAAAGACGCGCGGCTGCGCATGGCGCTGTCGTTTCATCCACTGTTTATCGGTGGCGATCCGCGCCATGTGACGTCGATGTATGCCCTTGTGGCGTATCTTGAGAAGGAATTCGGCGTGCATTACGCGATGGGCGGGGTGCAGGCGATTGCGGATGCGATGGTCAAGGTTATTCGGTCTCAAGGTGGACAAGTCCGCCACGGGGTCGAAGTAGATGAAATTCTGGTCGAAGGCGATGCCGCGCAAGGGGTGCGCCTGACCGATGGTGAAGTGATCCAAGCGCCATTGGTGGTCAGTAACGCAGATGCCGGGCATACCTATCAGCGACTGCTGCGCCGCAAACAGCGCAAACGCTGGACCGACCGCAAACTGACCTCCCGTCGCTGGTCCATGGGTCTCTTCGTCTGGTATTTCGGCACCAAAGGCACGGCGCAGATGTGGCCGGATATGGGGCACCACACCATCACCAACGCGCCGCGCTACGAAGGCCTGCTCAAGGACATCTTTATCAGGGGCAAACTGGCTGACGACATGAGCCTTTACATCCATCGGCCCTCGGTCACCGACCCCAGCGTCGCCCCCGCAGGTGATGACACCTTCTATGTCCTCTCCCCCGTCCCGCATCTGGGCTTCGACGATCCCGTCGATTGGGAAACCGAAACCCAAACATACAAAGCCAAGGTACAAGCCGAGGTGGAAAAATACCTCCCCGGTTTCGCCGCCCATATCAGCACCGAAATGACCCTGACCCCCGCCGATTTCCGCGACCGCTACCTGTCGCCCAACGGCTCTGGCTTCTCGATCGAACCCCGCATCCTGCAATCCGCATGGTTCCGGCCCCATAATGTCAGTGAAGAGGCCAAGGGCCTTTATCTGGTAGGCGCAGGCACCCATCCCGGCGCGGGCGTGCCAGGGGTGATCTCCAGCGCCGAGGTGCTGGGTAAACTGGTGCCCGACGCTCCGGCGCAACCCGAACTGAAAATGGCAGCCGAATGATCCGACCTGACGATTTAGAACACTGCAAAGAAGCGATCCGGCATGGGTCGCTGTCATTTCATGCCGCCTCCAAACTCTTGCCCGCCAAGGTCCGTGACCCCGCGCTGGCGCTTTATGCGTTCTGCCGCTTGGCGGATGATGAGGTGGATGAGGGTGAGTATCAGGCGGGGGCCGTGTTTCGCCTGCAAGATCGGTTGGAATTGGCCTATGCAGGCCGGCCCAAGGATGCGCCAGAGGATCGTGCCTTTGCCGCGATTATCGAGGAATTTGAGATGCCGCGGGCCTTGCCCGAGGCCCTGCTGGAAGGGTTGGCATGGGACGCGGCAGAGCATCGTTATGACACGTTAAGCGGTGTTAGAGACTATTCAGCCCGTGTCGCCGCCGCAGTGGGCGCCATGATGTGTGTACTGATGCGCGTGCGCGATGCCGATGCACTGGCGCGCGCCTGTGATCTGGGCGTCGCCATGCAATTGACCAATATCGCCCGCGATGTAGGTGAAGACGCCCGGATGGGTCGGATCTATCTGCCGCTCGATTGGCTGGCCGAGGCCGGGATTGACCCGGCGAACTTCGTGCGTGAGCCGCTGCCCACCAACGATGTGCGCAAGCTGGTCAAGCGGTTGCTGGCCGAGGCGGATCGTTTGTATCGCCGATCAGAGGCCGGGATTGATGTGCTGCCCTTACGGGCGCGCACCGGCATCTGGGCGGCACGGTTGATCTATGCCGGGATTGGCAAGCAGTTGAAGCGGCAAGGCTATGACAGTATTTCGATGCGCGCCCATACTTCGACCGCGCAAAAGCTGGGATGGCTGATGCAATCAGGCGCACGCACGGGCCTGTCGCTGATCATGCCGAAATCGGCGGTCATCTATGCCAAGCCGCTGGACGAGGTCGCGTTTCTGGTCGATGCAGCCGGTCAGGGTCGGGTCAATGCCGGGCGTTCATCATCCGTGCTGGATATTTTGGCCGAGTTGAAGGCGCGCGAGACGGGCATTGGAACTGACCGCCCGATGGCCTAGTTGTTGCCCCGAAAGGGGCCTGACATGGATATTTGGCTTTTCTTGATGTTTCTGGCGGCATGCTTTGGCGCAGGGGCGACTGGTGCCATGTTCCCTCCGGGAGAGTGGTACGAGAAGCTGAACAAGCCGTCATGGGTGCCGCCCAACTGGCTGTTTCCAGTGGCGTGGACGACGATTTATCTGCTGATGTCCTTCGCCGGGGCGCGGGCGGCCGTGCTCGAGGGAAGCGCCTATGCGATGGCCTTCTGGGCCATGCAGATCGCTTTCAACACACTCTGGACCCCGGTATTCTTCGGGCTGCGTCGGCTGAAAGGCGCGCTGCCGGTAATGGCGGCTCTATGGGTCGCGGTGCTGGGCTGCACGGTAACGCATTGGCAGCTGGATTTCTGGGCCGGGTTGGCATTTGTGCCGTATCTGGCGTGGGTGACCGTGGCCGGGGCGCTGAACCTCGCCATGGTGCGGCTGAACCCGAACGTGGAGCCTTTGGAGGTGGGGAAGGCGTGAAATTGATGCTGCCAACCATGTCGTTGACCCTGGCCATGCTGGCCACGGTTTCGCTTTCCGACTCCGATAAAGAAAATGGGACGTCCAATGGAATATGTACAGAAGTACCCACAGAAATCATTCAGCAAATCTCGGCGTCAGTTGGAAAGGCTGACACTCTCGATATAAATCGAACTTTTGCCGGATCATTGGAGGGAGAACTTGCGAATTGTTGGGGTGGCCCACAGCCTAATCCCGAACTTCTATCCGACTTCGTCTCTTTCAATGCCTCCATATTGTCTTGGTCGGTAAATGGAGGTGAGCAAGTCAGCAACTTCATGTGCAGCCTCAGCATTGTCGTTTTTGACGAAGGCATTTCCAACGAGTTCGTAGTTATCCGTGTTCCGCTTTCGAATTATCTGATCGGGGAACAGGACTGCATAGCGCGCATCAAACAGACGATAGAAAGCCACCAGCCTTGAGGTTCCAACAGCGCGATTGGCTGAGCAGGAGAAGCTCGCCGCGTAGGCAGATCAAGTAGCGCGATGAAGCGAAATTGGCTTCAAACCCTCCCCGAGGATTTGCCCCCAGACTTTCGATGAAAGTCTGAGCTTCGCCAGTTGACATGTTGCCCTCTTGCCCTCCCCCAAAAACGGTGAAACCATTGGGGATGGAACTTCACTTCAAATCATGGGCTGAGTCGGCCCACCGTCTGGTCGCCGTCGCTGCGGGTCGTGAACCTGCTGATCTGGTCATTCGCGGCGCCCGGCTCGTCAATGTGCAGACCCGCGAAATCCTCGACTGGCAGGTCGCTGTCGCCAATGGCCGTTTCGCCTATGTCGGACCGGATGCCAGCCACTGCATCGGTCCCGACACACAGGTGATCGACGCAAAAGGCAGCTATCTGATCCCCGGTCTCTGCGACGGCCACATGCATATCGAAAGCGGGATGCTGACCCCCGCCGAATTCGCCGCCGCCGTCATCCCCCATGGCACCACCACCATGTTCACTGACCCGCACGAGATCGCCAATGTGCTGGGCCTGCGCGGCGTGCGGATGATGCATGATGAGGCACTGATGCAGCCGATCAACATCTACACCCAGATGCCGTCCTGCGCACCCTCAGCCCCCGGTCTGGAAACCACCGGGTTCGAAATTTCAGCCGATGACGTGGCCGAAGCGATGGCATGGCCCGGCATCATCGGGCTGGGCGAAATGATGAATTTTCCGGGCGTTATCAACGGCGATCCCCAGATGCTGGCCGAAATGGCGGCGACGATGAATGCGGGCAAGACCGTGGGCGGGCATTATGCGTCACCCGACAAGGGAATCCCATTCAGCGCCTACGTGGCCGGCGGGGCCGCCGACGATCACGAAGGCACGGCAGAGGCTGACGCGATTGCCCGCGTGCGCAACGGGATGCGGTCGATGATGCGGCTCGGCTCGGCCTGGTATGACGTGGAAAGCCAGATCACGGCGGTCACGGAAAAGGGGCTCGACCCGCGCAATTTCATCCTTTGCACCGATGATTGCCACTCCGGCACGCTGGTGAATGACGGGCATATGAACCGGGTGGTGCGCCACGCCATCGCCTGCGGCTGTGACCCGGTGGTGGCGCTCCAGATGGCGACCATCAACACCGCCACCCATTTCGGGCTGGAACGGGAACTGGGGTCCATCGCGCCGGGGCGGCGGGCGGACATGATCCTGACCTCCGACCTGACAACGCTGCCGATCCAACAAGTGATCGCGCGCGGGCAGACCGTGGCGCTGGATGGCACGATCACAGTGGATTGCCTGCATTACGACTGGCCCGCCGACGCGCGGCAAACCGTGCGGATGGGCAAGACGCTGCAAGACACAGATTTCGCCATCAAGGCCCCGGACGGCGCCAACAAAGTCAAGGCCAAGGTCATCGGTGTGGTCGAAAACCAGGCCCCGACCGAGGCGCTGACAGCCGAACTGCCCGTCGTCGACGGTCTGGTCGAGGGCGAAGGTGACACCTATCAGATCGCCCTTGTCGAACGGCATCGGGGCACGGGCGATGTAGTCAACGGCTTCGTGTCCGGCTTCGGCTATACCGGGCAGATGGCCATCGCCTCCACCGTGGCCCATGACAGCCACCACATGATCGTGGTGGGCACCGACCGGGCGATGATGGCCGCAGCCACCAACCGGCTGGGTGAGGTCGGCGGCGGTGTGACCGTCTGGAAGGACGGGCAGGAAATCGCACTGGTCGAACTGCCCATCGCGGGCCTGATGTCCGACAGCCCGGCGGCCGAGGTCGCGGCAAAGGCCGACCGCATGGTCGCCGCCATGGCCGAATGCGGCTGTACGCTGAATAACGCCTATATGCAGCATTCGCTGCTGGCGCTTGTTGTCATCCCCTCGTTGCGCATCTCTGATCTGGGTCTGGTGGACGTCGACAAATTTGAAATTACCGAACTGTTCGAGGAGAACGCATGAACGTGGCGCAAAAGGTCCATATCCAGACACCGGATACCCCCAAGGCAGAGGCCTTTACCGACGCGGGCAAAGCCGTCGAACGGTTGCAGGAACTCTATCAGAGCGCCGTCGGCTTCCTGTCCGAAAACTTCATCAAGGCCCTGCGCGAGGGGCAGCCGGAAACACGCGTGCGCGCCTACTACCCCGAAATCCGGCTGACCACGACGACCTACGCCAAAACCGACACGCGCCTGTCATTCGGTCACGTGGCCGAACCCGGCACCTATGCGACCACCGTCACCCGCCCTGATCTTTTCGCCGATTACCTGCGCCAGCAAATCGGCCTGCTGATCAAAAGCCATGGAATGCCGGTGATTATCGGCCCTTCAAAAACCGAAATGCCCGTGCATTTTGCCGCCGCCAACGACCCCAACCTGACCGTGCCGCATGACGGGTCGCTGGAATTCAACCTGCGCGACACGTTCGATGTGCCGGATCTCAGCACCACGCATGACAGCATCGTCAACGGCGAGGGGTTCAAATATCCCGACGGTGCCCTGCCGCTCGCCCCGTTCACGGCCCAGCGGATCGACTATTCGCTCGCCCGCCTGTCGCACTACACCGCGACCGCGGCCGAGCATTTCCAGAACCACGTTCTATTCACCAACTACCAGTTCTACGTTGAAGAGTTCGAGGCCTATGCCCGCCACATGCTTGCCGATCCCGACAGCGGCTACACGAGTTTTGTCAGCACCGGAAACGTCGAAATCACACAGGCCGACGCGCCCCTGCCAGTGCCTGCCAAACTGCCCCAGATGCCGACCTACCACCTGAAACGGGCGAATGGCGCCGGGATCACGCTGGTCAATATTGGTGTTGGCCCATCGAACGCCAAAACCGCGACCGACCATATCGCCGTCCTGCGGCCCCATGCCTGGCTGATGGTCGGCCACTGCGCAGGCCTGCGAAATTCGCAGCGGCTGGGGGATTTCGTGCTGGCCCACGCCTACCTGCGGGAGGATCACGTGCTGGACGATGACCTGCCCGTCTGGGTGCCGATCCCCGCGCTGGCCGAAATCCAGATCGCGCTTGAAACCGCCGTGGCGGATGTGACCGAACTGGAAGGCTACGAACTCAAACGGATCATGCGCACCGGCACCGTGGCCACTATCGACAACCGCAACTGGGAACTGCGCGAACAGGCGGGGCCGGTCCAGCGGCTTTCCCAATCGCGGGCCATTGCGCTCGATATGGAAAGCGCGACGATTGCGGCCAATGGATTCCGGTTCAGGGTCCCTTACGGCACCTTGCTTTGCGTCAGCGACAAACCCCTGCACGGGGAGCTGAAATTGCCCGGTATGGCGTCGAATTTCTATAAAACACAGGTGGCCGCGCACCTGATGATTGGTATAAGAGCGATGGAAAGGTTGCGTGAAATGCCCCTTGAACGCATCCACAGCCGCAAATTACGTAGCTTTGAAGAGACAGCTTTCCTGTAATTCGGCAAAAAACGACCCAAAACCCGTTATTTTCACTTGAAATGTGCCACTAATCGTTGTGGTGTCCCACAACATACCGTTATATGAGCGGGTAAGAGGCCCAACTGCTGGGCGAACGAGGGAGACCAGTAAAATGGCGACAAAACCAATGACAAAGGCGCAGCTGGTAGCTGCACTTGCCGACGAAACAGGCATGGACAAGAAAGCAGCAGGGTCTGCACTGGATGCCGTAACTGGCATCATCACCAAGGAAGTATCCGGCGGCGGCGCCGTGACACTGCCAGGTGTTGGCAAGATCTATTGCCGCGAGCGCCCAGAGCGCATGGTCCGCAACCCGGCCACGGGTGAGCAGATCAAGAAGGAAGCCGACAAGGTTGTCAAAATGACAATCGCCAAGGCACTCAAAGACAGCGTGAACGGTTAATCCGTTCGCATGATACCCCGCTAGGGTTTCGGAAAGGGTCGCCTGAACAGGCGGCCTTTTTTGTTTGCCGATTGTGAGTTGTGAGACGTCAGATGACATCGAACCTCACGTCATACGCTCACTTGATCAGCGGATGTTGCGTGCGCCGCTAATGACCAGATTGAACCCACCATGTCCAATTCCGTGCATTTTCCAACTGGCGATTCTGGCGCACGATGTTGCACCTGATCGCGTTGACACAAAGGTTCGCCATATTCAATTGAAGTGACCCCACTTTAAGAACGCTGATCGACGTAATAGGATTGCGCATGCAGTATCATCTTAATGGCTTCCGCACCGGAGACCCGTCAATTGCCTCCGCCAGTTCAACCACGGCGAAGGAAACCACCGATGTACTCATCATTGGCTGTGGACCTGCTGGATTGACGCTGGCGACACAACTCAGTGCTTTTGGGGACATCTCGGTGCGTATAATCGAGCGCAAATCTGGCCCCCTGGAATTTGGTCAGGCGGATGGAATCGCCTGCCGCTCTGTCGAGATGTTCGAGGCGTTTGGTTTTGCGGAGCGCGTGATCAAGGAAGGTTATCACGTCAATGAGGTGAGCTTTTGGCGACCCGGCGCAAACGGGGCACCACTTGTCCGCGCTGACCGCATTCAGGATGTGGGAGATGATCTTTCGGAGATGCCGCACATCATTCTAAGTCAAGCCCGAGTTCATGACTTTTACCTTGAGAACATGGCCAAATCGCCGATCCGCCTTGTTCCGGACTACCACAGAGAATTGGTCACCCTGACACGAGCGGACGACCGCGACTTTCCAATTGAAGCAACAGTAGCCTGTTCGAATGGGCCGGAGGGTACTGAAACCATTCGGGCGAAATATGTCGTAGGTTGCGACGGCGCACGCAGCAAAGTGCGGTCCGAACTGGGCCTTGCTCTTAAGGGAAAATCCGCGCGACAGCTTTGGGGCGTGATGGATGTTCTATGCAAAACCAGTTTCCCCGACATCAGATTAAAATGTGCAATCCAATCTGCGGATCAGGGGAGCATCCTGATTATTCCCCGCGAAGGCGGCTATCTGGTTCGCCTGTATATCGAACTCGATGAGCTAGGGCCTGATGAGCGAGCCGCTGATCGAGGTGTCACATCGGACCGGTTAATCGAAAAGGCGCGTAAGATCCTTTTCCCTTTTGACTTTGATGTAGCGCAAGTCGCCTGGTGGTCGGCATACGAGATTGGCCAACGTGTTTGTGACGCCTTTGATGATGTTGCCGACGCGGAACGAGGAGCAAAATCACCTCGAATATTCATCGCTGGTGATGCCTGTCACACACACAGCCCTAAGGCGGGACAAGGCATGAATGTCTCAATGGCCGATGCCTTCAATCTGGGTTGGAAACTGGCCGCTGTTCTTCGCGGCCAATCGCCTGTTGAATTGCTGGACACCTACTCCACAGAACGCCGCGCTAAAGCGCAAGAATTGATCGATTTTGACCGCGACATGGCGCGTCTGTTTAGCGCGAAGCCTGAGACCAAAGATGATGCAGCCCAATTCCAAGCATATTTCAAAAAGCATGGGCGTTATACGGCGGGCGTTGAGACCTGCTATGATGCATCGTTGATCAGGGGGGATACGCGCCATCAGGAATTGGCGACAGGTTACCCTGTTGGTAAGCGTTTCCACTCCGGGCCTGTCATCAGGCTTGCTGATGCGAAACCAATGCAGTTGGGACATAGTTTGAAAGCCGATGGGCGCTGGCGGATCATCATCTTTACGCCAAGGACGGATGAAGGCGACACGAATGGTCCTGCGGCCGCTTTGTGTGCAGACCTAACAGCGTTGTTGGAGCGAGTGTCGCAAAAGGATGCCGATATCGACGCAGTGATCGATGTCCGTGCAGTCTTTCAGGCCTCTCACCGAGACATGGATATCTCCAAACTGCCAGATCTACTGCGTCCTCGAAAAGGGTCACTGGGCCTCACCGACTACGAGAAAGTTTTTTGCCCAGCCCAAGAAGTGGGTGACATTTTTGACATGCGCGGGATCAATCGAAACCTGGGTGCGGTCATTGTTACTAGACCGGATCAATACGTGTCTTTGGTGACCCCAATCACAGGAGGCACAGAGATCAGAGATTTCTTCGCTCGCGTGTTACTGTTCTAGGCAATCGGTTTTCATGCAGCACGCGAAGCCCGCCATTCACACTAGCTCGGGTAAGTTCTGCTCTGTCCTGCTCAACGAACCTTTTGGGTGAGAAGTGCTCGATGTTGAGTCAGGAAACCCGATGGAAAAATCCGCCTGTGTTTGGACAACCGGAGCACTCGGTCGGAGGCTCCTTAAAATCTGCAAAGGCGCCGTGGAATTCGCATCGGTTTGGTTCGGTTCCATGGATATGAAGTCTGGTTTCCGGCATCGAATTTGTATCTGCAAAACTCACAATGACGCTCGTGAAACCTTAACGGTGTGTTCGTCTTTGCGCCGCACGCTGGATTAATCGTGCAAATTCTGCCCTCGGGGTCCGACAAAAGTTCGACGTTTTGCCGACGCGTATCCGACCACCCAAAACCCTCGCAAAACCGTGCATTAACGTATGATTCGCCAGTTTTTGGCATTCAGCGCGCGGTGCCTCTCTGGCAACACCACCGAACGTTGCGTCGCGCTGCGGCTGCATCTCTGCTTTCCGTCGGTGGCAAAAGCGCGTTAGGCGGGGCCATGGACATCAAAGCGATCATCATGGGGTTGGCCTTTGCGCTGATGTGGTCCTCGGCCTTTACATCGGCGCGGGTGATCGTGGAATATGCCCCGCCGCTGACGGCATTGGCGCTGCGGTTTCTCATTTCGGGGCTGATTGGCGTCGGGATCGCCTTTCTGCTGGGCCAATCCGCACGGCTGAGCCGCAAGCAGTGGATGGGCGTCGTGATCTTTGGCGTTTGCCAGAACGCGCTTTATCTGGGCCTCAACTTTGTTGCGATGCAGACGATTGCGGCATCGCTGGCTGCCATCATCGCGTCAACCATGCCACTGCTGGTGGCGCTTGCTGGTTGGCTGATTTTTGGCACCAAAGTCAAAGCGTTGGGGATCGCGGGGCTGATCGCCGGCCTGATCGGTGTGACCCTGATCATGGGTGCACGCATTCAGGGTGGCGTCGATATCTACGGTCTGGTGCTGTGTGTCATAGGTGTGGTGTCACTGACCGTGGCGACGATGGCGGTGCTAGGGGCCTCTTCCGGAGGGAATGTCCTGATGATCGTGGGTCTGCAGATGCTGGTGGGCAGCGCGTTGTTGTGGGCACCGGCACTTGCGTTTGAAACATTGGTGGTCACGTGGAACTGGCAGTTGATCGTCGCTTTTACCTACACCACCTTGGTGCCGGGGCTGGCGGCGACGCTGGTGTGGTTTTTGCTTGTGCGGCGCATCGGGGCGGTGCGCGCATCAACTTTCCACTTTCTCAACCCGTTCTTCGGCGTGGCCATCGCGGCGGTCTTGTTGGGCGAGCGGATCGGTTTTCTTGATGTGGTGGGCGTAGCGGTCATAGCGGGCGGCATTCTGGCGGTGCAAATCTCGAAACAGGCCTAGCCCAACCCAACAGTGCCGTATTTCAGGATCACGGGAACAATCAGCTCTTCCTCATCCAAAAGATGCCGGTTCAAGAGCCGCTCCATCGTGGACAGTTGGGCCTGGAACGCCCCCGCGGCGGTCTGCAACGCGGACCGTTCCTCTGCCTTTGAAATCACGGTATTCGCCTGTTCTACAAACGAGTTCAAGTATCCGTCGATGGCGTGATGATCGCTGTCCAGTATGTCAAAACCGCGGCTGATCCGCGTGTCGCGCTGGGACAGTTTGGGGAAGTAATAGGTGTCTTCGATTGTGTGGTGTTCGTGCAGGCCATTCACGAACATGCCGCCATAGCGGGACACCATGACCCTATATCGTTCAGGGTCCTGGCGGTGATCAATCAATGCTTCGGTGCTGCTGCGCATTTCATCCATCAGGCGGCGAAACATCAGATGGCGGTCAAGCCAGAACCGGATCAACCCGTCAAAGCCGGGGTCAGCTTCCCACGCCTCGCGCGGGTAGTCTTCCAGAAGCACTCGCAGGGCATCAGGCAATCCTTCGCGGGTCTCCAAGGCCAGTTCTGTCATCATCATTTCCCATGTTTGACACGCGACAGATAAGCCTGAAAACGCCGGATCGCCATCACCCGACGAATCAAAGCAGCAACGGGTGTCTGTGTCCAAAGTCACATAATTTTGCGGATCGGCGAAAAACTATCCACATCTTGCGCATGTTCCGGGTTCACCCCCGCCGCAAACAATTGTCCTAGCGTCAATCTCCGATAGGCCTTGCCATTTCCGTTAACTAATCAAAAGATACCTGCATCCGCGCAACCAGCGCGCGACGAAACCGAAAATTGCACCGGTCAACGGTGTAAAAACAAGGGAGATTTTCATGACATTGAAAACAAGACTGATGGCGACCTCCGCTGCATTCCTCATTGCGACAGGCGGTGCGGTTTATGCGGATGGCCACGCCACGCACCCCGAAACCGGCGAGGTTCTCGCCTCTGATCAGACCTTCACCTATCGCGATCTGGATGAAAGCCCATCCATTGATCCCGGCGTCGCCGAAGACAGCGCTGGCAGCGATATTCTGCGTGACCTGTTCGAAGGCCTGATGAACCAGGACGCCGATGGTAACCTTGTTGCGGGAGTCGCAACCGGTTTTGAGGTCAGCGACGACAACCTGACATACACCTTCACCCTGCGCGACAATGCGAAGTGGTCCAATGGCGACCCGGTTGTCGCTGGCGATTTTGAATTTGCGTGGAAGCGCGCCGCGTCTCCGGAACTGGCATCGCCCTACAGCTGGTATATCGAGCTGATGTCGATTGAAAACGCCGCCGCGGTCATCGCTGGTGAGATGGAGCCATCCGAACTGGGCGTGACCGCCATCGACGACACCACGCTTGAGGTCAAGCTGAGCCAGCCACTGCCCTATTTCCCGCAGATGGTCACGCATTTCACTACCTTCCCCGTGCATCAGGCCACCATTGAAGAACATGGTGATGACTGGACCCAACCCGGCAACATGGTGTCGAACGGTGCCTATGTGCTGACCGAGTTTGTGCCGCAGGAACGCATGGTGCGGGAACGCAACGAAATGTACTGGGACAATGAAAACACGATCATTGAAAAGGTTGTCCGCCTCGTGATCCCTGATGAAAACGTGGCCCTGACCCGGTATCTGGCAGGCGAACTGGACCGGACGGATGTCCCTGCGGGCCAATTCCCGCGTTTGGCAGAAGAATATCCTGATCAGGCCGTTTCTGTACCGTTGGCCTGTTCCTACTACTACACGATCAACCTGACAGGTGAGAATTCCAACCCCGCTTTGCTGGATCCCAAAGTTCGTCAGGCGCTGTCACTGGCCGTGAACCGCGATGTGATCGTGGATAACGTGCTGGCCGGTGGTCAGAAAGCGGCATACACCTTTACCCATTGGGCGACCGCCGGGTTCGAGACACCCGAAACACCCATCGCCACGATGGATCAGGCCGAACGCGACGCGCGGGCCAAGGAATTGATGGCAGAGGCCGGGTATGGCCCCGACAATCCGCTCTCGGTGAACCTTATCTACAACACGTCCGAGGCGCACAAATCGGTCGCTATCGCGATCAGCCAGATGTGGAAGCAGACACTCGGTGTCGATACCGAGCTGGCCAATCAGGAATGGCAGACATTCCTCGAAACACGCGGCAATCAGGACTATGAAATTGCCCGTGCTGGCTGGTGTGCCGACTACAACGAAGCATCGACCTTCCTTGATCTGATGCAGTCCAATTCCGGCTACAACGATGCCAAGTACAACAATGCCGAAGTTGACGCGATGCTGGCAGAGGCGAAAACGTCCGACAACCCGCAGGCGCTTTACGAACAGGTTGAACAGATCATCGCTGAAGAAGTACCGATCATTCCGATCTATCACTATGCCGCTGTCAAGATGTTCAACGAGAACCTTGAAGGCTGGCCTTACAACAACTTCCAGCAAAACTGGTATTCACGCGACCTTTACAAGATCGCTGGTGAGTAAACCCACTGGATAATCATGCCGCGCCCCTGAACTGGGGCGCGGCACATTTCTTCACAATTGCCAAAATTTGTGGACCCCTGACATATGTTTAGCTTTGTCGTTCGCCGCCTTGCCGTGGCCATCCCGACCCTGTTGGTGCTGGTCATCCTTTCGTTCATCCTGATGTACGCGGCCCCCGGTGGCCCCTTCAATTCGGAACGTCCGTTGCCGCCTGAAGTGTTGGCCAATATCGAGGCCAAATACGGGCTGGACCAACCGTTCTGGCAGCAGATCGCCAACTATGTTTGGGGCGTTGTGTCGAGCTTCGATTTTGGACCATCGTTTCAATACAAGGATCGCAGCGTAAATGACATCATCGCACAGGGTTTCCCTGTGACGCTGACATATGGGTTTTGGTCATTTGTTGTCGCCGTAACCATCGGGGTATCGCTGGGCGTTGCGGCAGCGATCCGCCAGAACTCCTGGCTGGACTATCTGGCTGTTGGCATTTCGGTCGGCGCGCAGGTGCTGCCGAACTTCGTCATGGCCCCGATCCTGTTGCTCATCTTCACCCTCTGGCTTGGCTGGCTGCCCGGCGGGGGCTGGAACGGCGGGCAATGGGAATATCTGGTCCTGCCGGTGATCGCACTGTCCACATCCTACATGGCCTCCATCGCCCGGATCACCCGGTCGTCGATGCTGGAGGTGTTGAACACCAACTTTATCCGCACAGCCCGCGCCAAGGGCCTGCCGATGCGCCGCGTGATCTGGCGTCATGCGATGAAACCCACGATGCTGCCTGTCCTGTCTTATCTGGGACCTGCGTTTGTGGGCATGATCACCGGTTCGGTTGTGATTGATGTGTTTTTCTCGACCGGCGGGATCGGGCAGTTCTTTGTGAACTCTGCCTTCAACCGCGATTATTCGGTCATTATGGGGATCACCATTCTGGTGGGCACCCTGACAATCCTGTTCAACCTTGTGGTCGATATCCTTTATGCGTGGATCGACCCCAAGATCCGTTACTAAGGGGGTCAGATCATGTTTCCCAACAGAGCAGCCGTTGAAGGTGTTGGCGAGGCCGCACAGCTGGCCGAGGTCAAGGGCCGGTCACTATGGGCCGACGCCCGTACCCGATTTTTCCGCAACAAGGCGGCGGTCGTATCACTGATCGTTCTGGGTTTTGTCGGGTGTTTTGCCTTGTTCGGACAGTTCTTTGCCCAGTACGAGCGTGATTTCGTGGATTTTACCCTGATCGGCAGTAATGCATACAAGGGGGTCCCCTCAATAGAGACCGGCCACTATTTCGGGACCGACAGCAATGGGCGCGACCTGTTTGCTCGAACCGTACAGGGCACCGGCATTTCATTAATGGTGGGGATCGTCGGCGCGATGGTGGCGGTGATTGTCGGCACGCTTTACGGCGCGACTGCCGGTTACTTTGGCGGCCGGATTGATGGCGGCATGATGCGCGTTGTCGATGTGCTGATGTCGATCCCGTTCATGTTTGTGCTGATCCTGATGCTGGTCATCTTTGGGCGGTCGATTTTCATGCTGTTTCTGGGGATCGGCCTGATTTCCTGGCTGGATATGGCGCGGATTGCACGCGGCCAGACGCTGACGATCAAGAACAAGGAATTCGTGGAGGTGGCAGTCGCCACTGGTGTCAGGCCCACCAAGATCATCCTGCGCCACATCGTGCCCAACCTGCTTGGGATCGTGATTGTCTACGCCACGCTGCTGGTGCCCAGCATGATCATCTTTGAAAGCTTCATCAGCTTTCTGGGCCTTGGGGTGCAGGAACCCAATACATCACTGGGCGCGCTGATCAACGAAGGGTCGCGCACCATGCAGTTCGGATATTACTGGCAGATCGCCTATCCGCTTTTCTTCTTTGTCCTCACCATCTTTGCCTTCTTCTTTGTTGGCGACGGTTTGCGTGATGCGCTCGACCCCAAGGATCGTTGAACATGCCACTTCTTGAAATCGAAAACCTCGCGGTCACGTTTACGACCGCCGACGGGGATGTGAACGCGGTCAACGGGCTGAGTTTCGATATCGACAAGGGCGAAACCCTCGCCATTGTTGGGGAATCCGGATCGGGTAAAAGCCAGACCGCCTTTGCCGCGATGGGACTCTTGGCCAAAAACGGCCGCGCCACCGGCACGGCCAAGTTTGACGGGGCCGATCTGTTGGCGATGAACCAGCGCACGCTGAACAAGATCCGCAGCCGCGATATCGCGATGATCTTTCAGGATCCGATGACATCGCTGAACCCCTATTTGCGCGTCAGTGACCAGATGGCCGAGGTTCTGACACTTCATAAGGGGATCAGCAAATCAGAAGCCGTGACCGAAGCGGTTCGCATGCTGGACGTCGTTCGCATTCCCGATGCGCGGGCGAGGGTCACCATGTTTCCGCATGAGTTTTCCGGCGGTATGCGCCAGCGGATCATGATTGCCATGTCGCTTCTGTGTCAGCCACGTCTACTGATCGCCGATGAACCGACGACAGCGCTGGATGTGACCGTGCAGGCGCAGATTATGCAGGTGCTGAGCGATATCCGAACTGAATTCGGCACCGCCGTGATCCTGATCACCCATGACCTCGGCGTTGTGGCGGGGTTTTGTGACAGGACACTTGTCATGTATGGCGGCCAGATCATGGAAGAGGGACCGACGGACGACGTATTCGCCAAGCCGACCCATCCTTATACCAAGGGTCTGCTTAAGGCTGTGCCGCGTCTGGACCGTGCTGATGCCACATTGGCGGTGATTGCCGGTGAGCCGCCGGATATGTCTCATCTACCGGTGGGATGTCCGTTTTCGCCGCGCTGCGCGCAGGTTCTGGATCACTGCCGCGCGGATCGCCCGGCGCTTGAACAGGTGGACGACCGTCGTCGTGCCTGCCATCTGCCTGTCAAGGAGGTCGCGTGATGTCCCCGATCCTGTCTGTTCGCGATCTTTCGGTCACCTTCGACGTGCGCCGCCCCGGATCATGGCCATGGACACCGCCGCGCAAGCTGCATGCCGTGTCAGAGGTGTCGTTCGATCTGCAAGCGGGTGAATGCCTTGGTATCGTTGGCGAATCCGGGTCCGGGAAATCGACCATTGCCCGCGCCATTGTGGGCACCATCCCGTCATCGGGCGGCAACATCATGTTTGAAGGCCACGACCTTGCCAATATGGACCCGCGCCAACGCCGCGTGCACAGGCGCGACGTGCAGATGATCTTTCAGGACCCGCTGGCTGCGCTGAACCCGCGCATGACCGTGGGGGAGATCATTGCCGAGCCGCTGATCACCCATGAACCCAACACGCCCCGCAAAGAGGTGAAGGCCCGAGTGGGTCAGTTGATGGAACGGGTTGGGCTGTTGCCCAATTTGATCAACCGCTATCCGCATGAGTTTTCAGGCGGGCAGTGCCAGCGGATCGGGATCGCGCGGGCGCTGATCCTGAACCCGAAACTAGTGATTTGTGATGAGCCGGTATCGGCGCTGGATGTTTCGGTGCAAGCGCAGGTCATCAATTTGTTGATGGAATTACAGCGAGATATGGGGCTGTCGATGATTTTCATCGCCCACGACCTGAGTGTGGTGAAACATATCAGCGACCGCACGCTGGTGCTGTATCTGGGCCGCGTGATGGAACTGGCCGACAGCGAAAAACTGACAACCGCACCAGAGCATCCTTATAGCCAGGCGCTGATTTCATCGGTGCCGATCCCGGATCCGGTGCTGGAACGCGCCCGCCCCCGGCCCATTCTTGAAGGCGAATTGCCTTCGCCGCTGGCCCCGCCATCGGGCTGTGTGTTCCGCACGCGCTGCCCCAAGGTGCAACCGTCCTGTTCAAAGGAGAAACCGGTGCTTGAGGATATTGGCGGGTCACATCTGGTGGCGTGCCCCTATCACGAGGCCGAAAAGGTCTTGGCGGTAAACGGATGACCAGCTTCGCTATGATGCAGAGCCAAAATCGTCAACCTGCCTGAAGCAGATCAACAAGACGACCGACATAAATGCGCGCTCTGGTGCCATTGGGGCAGCATATGGTGATGCGATCAGCCCTGTTCTGAAAACAGCACCTTGGCATTTTTGATGTGCCGTGCGACCAGATGCTTGGCGTGCTTGCCCTTTGGTGTCAGGCGCGCAAGTGGTCGGTTCATGATCGGCACATCGCCAAAGATTTCCTGAATTTCCTGTTTGGCGTCCGGACTCATCGCTTTCATGGCTTCGGGGCCGGTGTAGAGCGTTTCGGCCAAGGCGCCATCAGCCTCTACAATTTCATGGTCGTCGCACATGATGTGGTAATAGGTGACACTCTTGATGTCCGTGGCGATCTCGATTCCCTCCACCTCAAGCAGGTGCTTGGCCGGAATCAGGATTTCGTTGGTGTCGAACATCCGGATCGCCACCTTGGATTTCACAAGGATGCGGTGCTGGGGCGACACGACCAGATCACGGGACGGGATCCCATCGCCCAACGCACCGGCCCTGATCCGGATCGGGCGCAGATTGGGTTTGTTCGAAAGGGTTGTCGACCCAAGCTTTTCATGCCCGATCCAGCGGATCGGCTGCTGGCCATGGTCGCAGGTTTCGACAAGGTCGCCCACTTGCAGGGTTTCGACGGGGCACAACCCATCAGCCGTCCGGATCAATGTCCCATCAGCAAAACAGACAATGGAAAAGTCGATGTTTTCGAAGTTCTGGAAGGCGATATTGCCGACCTGCCCGTCCTCATCCCCGCTGCTGATCTGATATTGCCCTGCCGGGCCACGGTCGATCCCGTTATCGCCAGCCAGCATCTGGCTGAATGTCGGCTCGCCCGGTCCACCGAATGAGATCGGGGCGCTACCATCCTTGGGCAGGAACACACCAACAGCCGTGTCGTCAATGCCGCTGACATCGCCGGCCATCAGGCCGGACGCGGTCAGGGTGATGCTGTCATTCTCTTCCAGCGCCTCGTCAGCGATGAAGGTTTCGACGCTGGTAATTGTGTCGGTGGTGCCGTCGAGGGATTTGATGACAGTGCCATTGCCGTCATCATCGACATTCACAGTGATCGTTTCGCCGACCAGCGATGTGCCCTGTGACGCATCATAGGTGTCGCTGCCAGTGCCACCATCAATTGTGTCGGTGCCGGAACTGATGGCAATTGTATCGCCATCTTCGCCGCCATCGATATCGTCATCGCCAACGCCACCATCGATAAAGTCAGCACCGGTTCCGCCGGAAATCGTGTCGCTGCCCTGTTCGCCAAAAATCGTGTCGGCCCCAGCCCCGCCATCGATTATATCGTCGAAGCTGCTGGCCAGATCGGAAGGGACGGTGTCAAAGAAGATCTCGGTCAGGTCGATACGCTGACCGCCCGGTTCGAGGTTGCCATAGGAAATCTCGATCGAGGAAACCGGCCCCGCGATTTCCACCAAGAGAGAACTTGCCGCCGTGCCGGGATTGCTGTTCCCGCTGCCATCAATAGCGGTCGCCGTGTCGTTGCCGGCAATGCCATCGGTGTCGGACAGCACCATGTTGGCACCGCCGGTCAGTGTCACCTCAACCGGATTACCATCTGCGTTGAACGCCCGGATTGTGACGATATCGCGCCAACCGGAATCATCGATATCGTTCAGGCGGAAATTGACATTCTGCACCTCGTCATCGACGAGCGGATCATTGGACGAAAACGATATTGTCGTGGTTGAGGTGTCGCCGGTTCCGTTGCCGCTGAGCAAGATCGCGTCGTTGGTGGTCGCGTCGCCGTTGTTCAGCCCATCGGTGAATTGCGTATCGGAGTTGTTGAAGGAAAATCCGGCAGCCGGTGTACCTGGGTCATCGTCTGCAAAGCTGAGTGTGACCTGCATTGTGCCGGTGTCCAGGCTGACGCCACCACTGAGGTCGTCGCCGTCATCGATGGCTGTGCCATTGCCGCTGGGGTCTGGAATTGTGCTGAAATCCGTCCCTTCGGTGTTGATTTCGGCAGGATCGATCGTTGAGTCGCCCCGGATGACATCAGCACCGTCGCCGCCGTTGATGATATCATCGCCAGCACCGCCATAAACGGTATCGGCACCGCCACCGGCGTTGATCGTGTCGTTGCCGCTGCCGCCGTCGATCGTATCATCGCCACCTTCGGCGTTGATAGTGTCATCACCGGCCCCGGCAAAGATTTCATCCGCCCCTGTCAGATCGAGGTTGGAATAGGGCGCGTCGTCAATAACCTCGTCCTGCGACACCAGATCGGCGTAAGGAACCTCGTCCGGGTTTGGCGTGAAATTGACCGTTCCGACCGTTGCGATGCCCGCTGGCAGGTTTGGTGGCAGGATTGTGAAATCGGCGCTGCCGCCGCCAGAATCTTCCTCGAAATGGTAGCCGGTGAATGTCTGACCGGCGATGGTGAAGGTGAATGATGATTCCAGATAGAATGTCTGACCGTTGAAGATAACAGTGCCGTCCGACTGTCTGGCAAAGACGAACTGATCGCCCTCTGCATCCTCGGAATCCTCCGTGGAATTGGAACCGCCATCGCTGTCGCCTTCAATCACAAGATCGCCGGTTCCATCGACCATCAGGATTTCAATCGGGTCGGTGGCAGCAGGGTCAAATGTGCCGGATGGGTTCTCGGATCCGAACAGGTCGGAGTTAAGATATCCTGTGTAAGATCTGATCGCCATCGACGGCCTTTCCGCGCACTCTTTACCCACCACTCAATGGCTGCCCAAACCAATAAAATCGGGCGAAATCTAGGCGTTACGTTACCGCCACCTAACTTTTAGACAGGTTTTCGTTCAGAAAGTGTGAAGAAAATCTCCGTTTCACGCGGAGGTGGTGCAGTCGTCAGTAATCCCGCTCGAAGAATATCCCGATGCTGGTATCGCCTTCCTGATCGACACTGCCCTTGGCCGTGATCTCGTTGGTCAGATCCAGGTTGAGGTTGATCTCGGTCCCGCCTTCGCTGGTCACGGTCACATCGGTGTAGACATTTTCAGACAGATATTTGCCTGCCCGCAGCGCTGTGGCCCCTTCTTCATCGGTCGTGACATCAAAATCATCCAAACCAATATTGCGCCTGAGCCGATCCACCGCGCCCCCGCCCCGCCCGGCCAGCGTGCTGATCGCCGAGGCCAGCTGCACAGCCTGCAGCGGGCTGATGCTATCGAGATCACGCCCGAAGATCAGTTGTGAAAGCACCTCATCCTGGGGCAGTTCTGGCGTGGATTCAAAACGAACCTCGGGTTCGCCAGCGGGACCTTCGACAATGATGTTGATTGTTGTGCCATTGTCGGTCTGGGTCGTCGCAACCAACCGGATGAAAGGATCGAAATCGCCTTGCAGGGTTGCGCTGCCTTCGGTCAGTTCGAACCGCTGCTGCAAGATGTCGATCCTCCCGCGCAAAAGCTCGAATCGGCCCACCGGGATCACGTTGTTCGAGGTGCCTGTGATGCTGAGGCTCCCGCCAAGTTCCGCGTCAAGCCCGCGCCCCCGGATGAAAATACGCGAAGGTGCGTTGATAACGATGTCCAATGGATAGCTGCGTCGCGGACCTGCCCGACTGTCCGCGCTGCTGCCGCCGCTTGCGCCATCCACGCCGGCGCGTGCCAGCGTTCTTTGCACAGCGGCGGATTGGCCGATATGGCGCACCTCTGGCAGATCACCCAGCGTGCTGATGCTGGAAGATGGTACCTGAATATCCGTCTGCCCCAGTTCCAGCCGCCCAACGACACGCGCGCCTCCCTGCAACGGTCCATTGACCGTGATCGTCCCTGCGACAGAGCTTGAATAAAGCTCGGGGTCTTTCAGCACCACATCGCGCAGGGCGACGGTGATGCTGGCATTATTGGGGGCCGTCAGACTGACAGGGCCAGCGAGGGTCACGCCACCCCCGGCCTCAACATTGGCGCGCATATCGATCTGCGCATTTCCATCCCGAAGCCCGATCTGCCCACCGATATCCGTCAGCGCCTGTGCCAGTGTCGGGGCCGCTAGACGGCCATTGGTGAAGGCGATCTGCCCGCCCAGTGAACTGATCTGCGGCGGCCCATTGACCGACAGATCGAAATTGGCGGTCCCGCTGAGCCGTCGCGGCTCAAGCGCGGTGTTGGCCAACGCCAATGGCGCGTTCCCGTCGATATCGAGGTTTAGTTGCAGGTCCGGGCTGATCTGCCCGGCAACATTGGCTGCCAGTCCGCCAGGTCCGGTGCCGGTGGCATCAATGCCCCAATTGCCGTTATCGTCCAGCGTCGCCTCGCCCCGCGCCCGAATAGGCCCACTGATCTGGTCGGTCAGCACACCAACGTCGCGCAAACTCGCGTTGAACCGTCCCTGTCCGATCCCGGCGCGCCCGTTCAGCGCCCCCACGATCGAGAATTGTGGCGTCGTTGCTTCCAAAGTGGTGACCGATAGTGTGCCATCATTCAAAGCGATTTCTGTGTTCACCCGCCCCGTACCGCGCAACAGCACATCTGCTGTTGGGTTCCCGATAGCCAGATTCTCGCTGCGTAGATTGATTTTGGTATCAAACCGCGACAGGTCCGGCACGACAGAGCCGCTGGCTGTCAGATCAACACTGCCGGAAACCGGCTGCCCGATCAGCGCCTGATAGGCCGCAAGATCATCGACCTGTGCTGTCAGATCACCGCTGACCGCGTTATTCGAGCGGGCGATGGTGGCATCCAGCGTAACGTCGACACCCGGCCCGTTTGCAGCAATGTCCACCGCCAAATCATCGTCGTCGGTTGGCACGCCGTCAATTCGGACAGTGATCGGCCCGTTCAATGATGGGTTAATCAAGGCCGCGTCGTTGATCCGCAGATCGATATCAGCACCTGTCGGACTAAGCCCGTCGATACTGGCGTCACCTGCCACCCGCACAGCAGGCGTCACCAAAAGCAGGTCGGACACCTGAAAAATATCGGCGGTCGGTCTTGCGATTGCGGCGGTAAACTGGCCCACACCATCAAGGAACGGATCCAAACGGTCGATGCCGGTTGTCACATCCCTCGTTTGCCCGGCAATATCCACGTCAAAGCGCAAGCCCTCGGTCAGCAATACGCCGCCCAGGGTGAAGCGGGCGGCACCGCTCAGCGGGCGCTGCGCCAGATCGGCATAGCGCGACAGATCACTTACGCTGGCCGAGAGCGCTGCATTGACGGTTCGCCCCGCCTCCGAAGGATTAACGGTGCCTTGTGCGTCAAGTTGTGCGGCAGGCCCGGTCCCCTCGATATCAAAGTCGATCACGCCATTTGCGGCGGCCTGTACGGTGCCGGATACCTGCGCTGGCCCGTCAAGCTCGGGCAGCACGACTGCCACGTCATTGAGCCGGGCGCTGAATTCGGCATCGCTGCCATCGCTGGTAAGGGCAGCGCGGGCGGTGATCTGTGCTGCGTCAGTGCGGATCAGAAGGCTTTCCAGCCTTGTTCCATCCGCATCGCGGACCGCACTGGCCGACAGGCTGCCTGCCCCGGCAAGCACCGCATCAGCCTGCGGGATACCAACGCTGAGATTTTCGGTCCGTCCTGCGATGGTCACGGCGAATAAACCGTCGAGCGGGGTGACGTCAGCCAGGCCGGTCAGTTCTGCCGCACCGCCGATCTCTTGCCCGATCAGGGTCGAAAAACGACCCAAACCAGCAACGTTGACCGTGGCCGTGGCGTTGGTCTGCAATCCGTCGCTGGGGCCCTGTATTGTGGCCTGCGCGCGGGCTTCAATGCCGGCTCCGCTGAGGGCAAAGCGCGTTATTTCAGTGGGCTCGCCTTCGACGCGCGATGCCTCAAACGTGCCGGTAACAGCATCGCCCAGCGCCTGTGCAGCGCCAGCATCGTCCAGTTCCAGACCCCGCGCACCATAGTTCAGGGTGGCGGTCACAAGTCCTTCCTGATCGCCTTCGCCATTGCGCAGAACACCACCGCCCTCAAGCCCGAGTTCGTCGATGAACAGGCCGGGCCGGTCGAGGTCATCAACAGTGATTTTTGCGGTCCAGTCATCGGACAGACTACCGTCATAATTGATTGCCAGTCGCATACTGCTGACAAAAGTTTCCGGACCGGCAATGGGCAAAAGCACCGGTTCGCTGCCCCTGACGATGCCGCCCGACAGGCGAATGCGTTCTGGCCAACCCTGTGCGCCCACCTGCAGTGCACCGGACAGGTTCAGCCGCTGCGATTCTAAACTAAGCGCGGAAACATCAATGCGCCCATCATTGGTCTGGCGCGCTTCTACGTAAAGCTGCGCGTCATTGCCGAAAAAGCTTTGATAGGCGGGATCGAAAAGCGGTGTAATGTCACCGCCGACATCCAATGTGACCAGACGTTCCGCCCCATCATTTGTGAGAATGAAATCGCCGGTCAGACGGTCTTCGCCTGCGGTGGAGATCGCCAGTGTCGCCGCAAAATCATCAAGCGGCGCATCGCCTTCGATGCGTAGCCCGATGGCGGGTCGCCCGGGTAGATCAAGGATGCGTGCGGCAATGCCATCTGGCCCCTCTTCAAGGTTCAAAAGCAGGCCCAGAACCCTTGTTTCGTTGACATAGCTGCCATCAATTTCAAAGATACCGCGCTTGTCGCCCAGCCGTTCGGCAACCACATTGGCGGACCCCTCCCCGCCGCTGAGTTCGGCCGTGCCCCGCAGGCTAATGGCGATGGGTTCGCCCAGAAATGCCTCGCCCAGTTCAATGCGACCGATCTGCAATTGCTGCAGCGACACGCTAACCGGCAGTTCGGGCAGGGAAAATGGCTGCGCCTCGGGTGATGGTCCGGTGTCTTCAGACACAGGTGGGCGCGATACGACGATCCGTTCGGCACTGATTTCATCCACGTCAATGGCCCCGCGCAAAAGCGCGCTGCGCGTCCAGATCAGGGTAATATCTTCCAGCGTCAGCCACACACCTTCGGCATCGGCGATCGTCAGCACGTCAATCGTGGCTTCGGAGCTCAGCGCGCCTTCGAAACCAATGATGTTCACCTCGCGACTGACACCTGACAGGTTATCCTCGATCAGGGAGGCGATGTAGCTTTGATCCTCTTCCTCCTGTGTTTGCTGGGCATGAGCCAGAAACGGGGCAAACAGTAAAGTGATGATCCAGATCAGATGTCTCAAAACGCTTGTCCGATCCCGATGTAAACCTCGACCCGTTCGCCTGCGTTGTCGCCGCTGGCCGGGGTCCCGATATCCAGGCGGATCGGGCCAATGCCGGTTTCATAGCGCAGACCGATCCCGGCACCAGCGTGCCAATCCCCATCGTCGAGCGGCGTTGCTGTTTCACCCACGTAACCGGCGTCGTAAAAGCCCACCAGCGACAGCCGGTCACGTAGACCAAAACGTGCCTCTAGCTGGGCACCGGCAAAGGATGCGCCACCGGTGCTGACTGTCTCGGTTCCAGATACCCTGTCGATACCCAGCGATTGATAGGGTTGCCCCCGGACTGTGCCGCCACCACCGGAATAAAACAGAAAGTCGGCCGGAGCTTCATCCAAATCCGGTCCCACAACGCTGCCCAGCTGCCCACGCGCAGCGAGGGTCAAGTGTTCGCCAAACGTGTAATAGGTCCTGGCATCAGTGAATAGCCGGACCCCTGTGATCTCACCGTCGATGCTGATGAAGGGCGTGGTAGAGACGTCGACATAGTAGCCGTCTTTTGCATTTGTTTCATTATCCCGCCGGTCCAGCGTCGCTTTCAGCGGCAGGGTCAACAATGTGTATTCGCGGTTGCCAACATCGCTTTCCTCGCGGGCCCGCAGGAGGCCCACACCAACCTGCACAGTCAGATCATCATTGATAATCCGGGTGAAGCCGGTTTCGACCGCGATCTTGTCAAGCAGGTAATCCGGTTCATCCTCGCGGGAAATCTCACCTGACAAGAAGTATTCCGTGTCGGCTCCGAAGGTCGCGGGTCGTGTGAATTTGCCCCGCAGAGAATAGTCGATACCACCGGTTTCGCCGTTGATGCCTGCCACCTCTCCGTCAATACGCAACCGTTCTGCCCCGCCAAGCAGATTGCGATGCAGCCAAAAAGAAGACACAGTCAAACCTTCGATAGAGGACAATTCCAAACCAAAACCGATCCGGCGCGGCTTGGATTCGACCACTTGCGCACTGATGGGCAGCGTATTGTTGGGGCCAATCGTATCGCTTTCCGTGAAGGCCACGCTGTCAAAGGCCCCCGTGCGCCGCAATCGCCGCTCTGCCGCCTCCATCGCGGCAGGTGAATAAACCTCACCCGTGGGCAGGCCGGCAATCTCCCGAATCCGTTCAGTGCGCACATCGTCATTGCCGCGGATCGTCAGCGGGCCGAATGTCAGCCGCGGGCCGGTCTCGATATTCACGGTCACATCCAGCCGGCTATCGTCATGACGCGCGACGACTTGTTGGCCCGCCACCCGCACCTTGGCGAAGCCTTGGTCGCGCCAACTGCGTAGGCCAGCACCGACGGCACTTTGAATTCGGTTTGATGCGGCAGTGCGGCCCGGCGAAAACTCTTCCGGCAGGGTCGCAGTAGGTGGAAGTGGGGTAATACTGGCAGTTCCAAAAGTGAACTTTGGGCCGCTGTCAACGGTGATGACGACGCTGTTGATCACTGATGGCGCAGCGAGCGGCGAAAGATTTGCCGCCTCAGCCCCATCAATTGTGATTGAAATTGTGCCGCCGAAATACCCTTCCGCATAAAGCGCTGTCAGTAGACGGCGGTAATCTGCACGGGCCGCCGCAATAAAGTCTTGCGGAACGGCATCATCGTCCAGTTGCCGTAGAAGAGAAGCTTCGCTGAGCGCATCACGTGCAGTTTCTGCGACCAGCCGCACCTCTTGCGCAGCCGCGCTGCTGGCCCAGGCCATCGCGGCCAGCAAAACCAAGACTCTGTGCGGCACTGCGTTAGCCCCTTACTTGTCACCCAACCCCATATTGAAGGATAACCCCGCTAACCGCCACAGGTTCCACACGAATTCACACAAGCTCATCGTCACTTTTTGGCTAGGTCCCGTCGCAAGGTGGCGCTAGTCTGCGCGGAATGAAGGATCACAGCTCACCCGCACAGGTCCCGCTGCGGCAACCTGACACCGTAATGCGCTTGCGCCGACTTGGCGCGAGCTTCCCCACTCGTTTGTCATTTCTGCGCAGCCTGATGCGGGCGTTGGGCGCTGATAACGTCAAGGTGCATCGCCGGGTATGGGAGATTGACGCAAAAGGGTTTGGTCACGCAGTCTATACCTTGCGGTTTCGCAGCCATAACTATGCACTGGTAGCTGTTTCTACGGAACTGCCGGATGAAATGCGCACCGACCGGGTGATCGCGACGGCGTGGGATACGACCTATGTGCTTTATGACGGTATTCCGGACCAGGCCGAGATTGATCGGATCGTCGCCAACGCACCACTGCAAGAGGCCGCGCGCTTTACCCATCGCGATCTTGTTCTGAGCCGGGCCAACAAATCCGTCCGCCTGTTTGATCATGTAGTGCAGGCCCTACGGGCGGGGCGGCAGCCCGATCCCGATCTGGTCCACAAGACCGGCTATCTGATGCGCACAACCGCCGTTTACGGCAACGGAAAATTCGGCATTGCAGATCGCACCCATATTGCCGAACGTCCTGGTCTGGACGGACCTTTCATGGCTGAAATGCTGACGATCTGGCTGATCCGTGGTTTCACACATGATCTGGTGGAACATGTCGGGTGCGCCGCACTCGACCGCACGACCAAGCGCCATCTAGGGATTGGCAATGCAACCGGTCTTGGTATGGCCCCGTTTCTGGTGAACCACCCGCTGTTGCTGGATGCCTGGATACAGGTTCGCGAGATTGCACTGGCCCGCGTGCGCGCTATTGCGCAACTGGAACCGCACGACATCTCGCGTATCTATGAACTGGTGGCCCGTGCGGCACAGCATCTGGCGGAATGGAACGTACCAGACCCGCTGGCCGCCGAACGGATCGCCATCATACGCCGCGAATGGCCTGCTTTCGCTGATGCGCTGACCCCCGATGCATTGATGGCAAAACGGCCCATTGATCGGTTCATCAGAGAGAGCAGCCAATGGTCGGTTGATACGCAAGAGTTGATCATCGCGCTGATGCTGGAACCATTTGGCGACCTTATTGACGAATTGACCTGCTGCATGGCTACGCCGTTTGTCCCGCGACTTGACCCCGGCATGCCCTGTCAGAAATTACGGGATCTGATTGATCGCGACTGGGCCTGGGCCTGCGCCGTCGACTTTGATGATCCCCAGGCCTGCGCCCGCTTCTGGTATGTCTCTGAGGAAAAACTGGAGCCGCGACTGGGTCATCGCCACAGCGAAGCAGGTGCAGAGCTGGAAACGCCGCTGGATATTGCCCGGCAGGTAAAGGCACTGGCGACCGATCTAACCGCTGCGGGAAATGTGGCGACCTTTTTGGCGGAGTTTCCGCGCCATCGTGCAGCGGTCCGCCGGGTGCAGACGCTGGAACGCCATCCTTACGGCGAAATCCGCGACAACCTGATTGATGCAGATTGCCTACCCATCGACCTTCTGCGTTGTAAACTAGCGTTTTTTGGGGCTGCCAAGTTCGACCCCAAATCTGATCTGTGGACGCGGATCACATTGGCGCAAGGCGCACCGTTATTTGACGAACTGGACCATGCCGATGACTGGTGGCTGCCGGTGGCCCCGTCATGATGCGCGCGCTCAGCGAAGTGGGCGCCATCGTCCACAAGGCCGCGCTTGGCGCCGGTATCCCCGTGGGACAGGCCGATGATCTCGCACGCACCGCCGTGCATATGGCTGGGCATCGGGAAGCACTGAAGCCGATCGTGGACGCGCTAACCGAACCGCAAGAGGCGGTTGATGTGGCATGGGGCGGTGACCGGCTGGTGATCAAGGCGGGCCATGCGGCGATGACTGCCCCGATTGTCAAAGACGGGTTTGCCACCGGCGTGCGCAAGGTCCGTTTGTGCCGCCCCAGCCATCTGTCGCTGGTCATCGCGATGCTGGCAGAGGCGGGGGTACAAGTGCAGGCTGATGGAACACTGATTGAAAAGATCGGCTTTGCGACACCGGACCCAGTGATGGGCCCGGTCGATGTGCCTGCCGAAATCTGGAACGCTTTCGCGACTCTGGCCGCCAAGACCTATGTGCCGGCCTCAGATACTTCGCGCGCAGGTGGGGCTGGCGCTGGCCTGACTGACAATGACTAGGCGAACGGATCGGTCGGATAGCGGACCGCGGCCAGATAAAGGCCTTGCGGCGGGCTGACCGGGCCGCATCTGCTACGGTCCCTCGCCTCGAGTGCGGCCGTGACATCATCAGGTGTCCATGCCCCGGCACCGACCCGCTCCAGCGTGCCGACAAAGCTGCGCACCTGATTATGCAGAAATGACCGCGCCCGCACGTGAAACCGGTATTCCATACCGAACCGCCTGGGGATCGTTTCGACCCTCAGTTCGTCCAGTGTCTTGACCGGGCTTTTGGCTTGGCAAATGGAGGACCGGAAGGTTGTGAAATCATGATGGCCCACCAGCCTGTCAGCCCCTTTTTGCATCGCGTCTGCGTCCAATTCATGGTTCACGCGCCACATCTGTCCCGCCTCTGACGTCAGCGGCGCCCGGCGCGAGATCAGGCGGAACAGGTATTGCCGCTCGACCGCATCGAAACGGGCGTGCCAATCATCTGGAACCTGCGCGCAAGCAAGGATCGCAACGGGGTCGGGTTTCAGATGGTAATTCAACGCCTCTGAAAGCCGGAACGGGTCCCAATCCTTGTCCAGATCGCAATGGGCGACCTGACCTGTGGCATGAACTCCCGCATCAGTCCGCCCCGCAGCAGCAATCGTGTGATCGCCCGGCTCCAGCTTGCCCAGCGCCCGTTCAATCGCGCCTTGCACCGACGGCAGGTCCGTCTGCCGCTGCCAGCCTGCAAACGGGGCACCATGATATTCAACCAAAAGAGCATAACGAGGCATTTCGGTGGCTTAGGGCCGCGCCCCGGCAAAATCAATCCCTACACAACCCGGTCCGGCAGCCCTATCTTGCATCGCAAAGGTCAAAGGGGCAGCCAGTGGTCATCGCAACAATCGCCGATCAGATCGCACGCGGTATCGAAGGCGTGGCCGATACGCTGACCGCGCCCTTCGCCGATCCGGTCATCCGGCTGGGGGTCACGGGCCTGTCCCGAGCTGGCAAGACGGTGTTCATCACGTCACTTGTGGCAAATCTGATGGATCGTGGTCGTATGACCGGTCTGGCCGCCGCGGCCAACGGTGCGATCCGCACCGCTTATCTACAACCGCAGCCAGATGATACGGTGCCCCGTTTTGCCTATGAAGCACATTTGACCCGGCTGACCGCACCCGAACCCTCATGGCCCGAAGGGACAAGCCGTATCAGCGAGTTGCGCCTGTCCTTGCGGGTCCAGCCCAGCGGATTGCTGTCCGGTTTTTCCGGGCCACGTACCGTACATGTCGATATCGTGGATTACCCCGGCGAATGGCTGTTGGATCTTGGCCTGCTGGATCAGACATATCAGGACTGGTCCGCAGGGGCATTGGAGCGGGCCAAGGGGCGGCCCGGCGGTGATACTTATCTAGCCACAGTTGCAGACAGCGACGCATCTGCAAAACTGGACGAGCCCGTAGCGCTGGCCCTGGCCGAAAGCTATACCGCGCATCTGAAAGCGTCGCGCGAGGCGGGGTTTTCAGACTGTTCGCCCGGACGTTTTTTGCTACCCGGCGACATGGCCGGATCACCTGTGCTGACATTTGCACCCCTGGAGGGCGCCAGTTTCCCCAGCGGATCGCTGGGGCGCGAGTTTGAGCGACGCTTTGAAAGCTACAAACGCAACATCGTCAAACCATTCTTTCGCGATCATTTTGCCAAGATCGACCGGCAGATCGTATTGGTCGATGTGCTGGGCGCGATCCATGCAGGCCCCGCTGCGCTGAATGATCTGCGCACCGCCATGGCACGCATTTTGGGGGCGTTCCGGCCCGGGCGAAATGCTTTCCTGACCCGGATTTTTCAGGGACGGCAAGTGGAACGCATCCTGTTTGCGGCCACCAAGGCCGACCATCTGCACCACAGCCAGCACCCGCAACTGACCGCCATCACCGAGGCGCTGTTGCGCGAGGCAAAGGATCGGGCCGATTTCGCAGGGGCCAAGACCGCCGCAATGTCGATTGCCGCCTTGCGCACGACGGTCGAAGAAACAGTGGAGCACCGGGATGGCCCGCTGGATGTGGTGCGGGGGCGATTGCTGGAAAACGGCAAACAGGCGGCGTTCTACCCCGGCAAGCTGCCCGCCGATCCGTCACATCTGTTGGCCCCGGCGCGTGAAGGGTCGGACAAATGGCTGGATGCGGATTACAGCATCATGAACTTTGCGCCTGCGCCACTAACCCTGCGCCCGGGCGACGGACCGCCCCATATTCGGCTGGACAAAGCCGCGCAGTTCCTCCTCGGTGATCGCCTATGATTTTGCGATCGGCAACAAATCAGGACGTGAAGGCCATGGCGCAGATTATCGGTGACTGGTTCACGGCGACGCCATTTGTACCACGTCTGCATACGATCGAAGAGGACCGGTGGTTCATCGGCCAAGCCGTTGAAAAGGATGATGTTATCGTCGTGGATGATGGCGACGTGAAAGGATTTATCGTGCGCAACGGTGCAGAGATCAGTCAACTCTATCTAGCAACCGCGGCGCGGGGCCTTGGTATCGGCTCTGCCTTGCTGGAAAAGATGAAGACGCGGTCAGACCAGCTGTCATTGTGGTGTTTTCAGCCAAATACGCGCGCGCGCCGGTTCTATGAACGACACGGGTTTGTCGCCGAAAGGTTTACGGACGGGTCCGGAAATGAGGAACAGGTCCCCGATATCCGCTATGTCTGGAGGGCTGGATCATGAGCCGTGGACCTGTTCTGATCGATCTCGAAGACGCCGAAGCCGCCAAGCCAGAGGCTGCCCCTGCAGTCCCCGACATTGTCGGCCCTGAAAAGGCGGCAGCGATGCAACAGGTCGCCGCATTGGCGGCCCGCCGTCCGTCCCGCCTGGCGCGATGGTTCTGGTCACTGGCGGTGGCGCTGATCGGCTTTGTCGCCTCGCTTGCTGCATGGGATTACGTCACCGGGTTGTTGGAGCGGTCCGTCATCCTTGGCGGGATTGCAACTGCGTTAGTGATTTTGCTGGTACTGGTTTTGCTTGTCGTGGCCTTGCGGGAACTGGCGGCCTTTGGCCGATTGCGCCGTCTCGACACGATCCAGCATCAGGCGGCCGACGCTTTGGCTGCATCCGACCTGAAAGGGGCCCGGGAAGTAATCGCGTCGCTCGACCGGCTTTATGCGGCGCGCGAAGACACGGCTTGGGGCCGTGCCGAACTGGGCGATCGGCAGGCCGATATACTTGATGCTGATGGGTTACTGGGCCTCGCTGAAACGACATTAATCGCGCCACTGGACGCCCGCGCGATGCGCGAGGTCGAGGCGGCGGCCCGGCAAGTGGCCACCGTCACGGCGATTGTGCCCATTGCCTTGGCCGATTTGTTCACTGCACTGACAGCCAATCTGCGGATGATCCGCCGGATTGCCGAGGTTTATGGCGGGCGTGCCGGAACGTTGGGCAGTTGGCGATTGACCCGATCCGTGCTGACCCATTTGGTCGCGACCGGTGCCGTAGCCGTAGGCGATGATCTGATCGGATCAGTGGCCGGTGGCAGCGTGCTGTCTAAAGTATCGCGCCGGTTTGGTGAGGGCGTCGTGAACGGTGCCCTGACGGCGAGGGTTGGTGTGGCAGCGATTGAGGTTTGCCGACCACTACCGTTCCACTTGGCCAAGCGGCCGTCTGTGACAGCATTGGTGCGCCGGGCACTGACAGGTTTGTTCGGGCGAGACTAACGCAGCCGCGGCGCCGGTCCAATGGGCAACGGCCCAACTGACATGAATCCGTTTTGAAAACTGATCGGCAGTTCCAGCGTCTGGCCCTCTTGCGCCATGGTGCTGGCCATATTGGTGATCGTCGGGGCCACGCCGGGTTGGATCGCGCCGGCATTCACCAGCAGATCAATAATCTCGCGCCATTGATCGGTTTTGATTGTGATCCGGCCATCAGGCACGCCCAGCGCATCAATATCAATGGTTCCTGCGGCGGTCAGGGCGACATCGCCCCAGTCAATGGCAAACCTGTTCAAGGTGAAAGACTGTGCAAGGGGGTTCGCAGCGTGTCGATCCAATGGTTGATCAAGCGTGACGTGGCTGTCAAAAACCAAACGATCAATCACATCAGCCAGTTGGTTTTTGGGGTCAATCTGGGCAATCAGGTCGGCCGGCAAGATTAGACCATCTGCATCCATGTAAACATCATAGGTATTAGGCGCATCGGTGGCGCGGGTGGCAATCAATGCCCGCTCAATCGCTGCAACCCAGCCGAAATCCGACATAACCGACAGCGCGCCACTTTCAATCGTGGCCGCGTCAAACGATAGATCGGTGTTGGCCTTCACCCCTGCACTGGCGCGGAAATCCTCCGTCATTAGCTGTAGAGTCTGATCACCCAAACGCAGGCTGTGATCGGGCGGGAAGGCGGCAATCACCTTGTTGGGCTGGTAGCTGAGCGCGAAGACCTGCAGGAACGGGGCTTGCCAAGACCAAAGGCCATCTGCAGCTGTTAAGGTCAGGTCGGTGACGCTGGTGTCGAAGCGCGACGGAAAACCAACCGTCTGCAGGGCGCTGTAGGACACGCCCCACCCGTCTTGCTGCGCCTGTTCGATGGCTTGCAACGCGCCCTGCTCAACCGAACGGGCACCGTAGAACCAGTATCCGCTGTAAAGCGCGCCAAGGATGAGCACCAGAAATGTCAGTTTCCGCATTATTTGGCCCCGATGATTTGCCGCCAGTGTCTAGCGTTGTGGGGCCTGTAGGGCCAGCGCGATGATGAGGTGGTGTCACAGACCGGAGGTTTTCAGCCGGACCATGGCCCGGAGCCCGCCAAGTTCCCGCGCTTCGCCCAAAGAAATCTTGCCACCATATGCGTGGGCAAGGTCGGCCGCGATTGCGAGACCCAGCCCCGTACCCGGCTTGGACGTATCCAACCGCTGCCCGCTGAGAGTGGCCAGTCCATAATCATCTTCGGAAATGCCCGGGCCATCATCTTCAACCAGGATTTCAACCTCATCATCCGCCTGTTTTGCCGCGATGTGGATCGTACTCTCTGACCATTTCATCGCGTTATCCATCAGATTGCCAATGACCTCTTCAAAATCGTTCTGGTCCATCCGAACCCGCAGACCGGGAGCAATGGCGGAAGTGAGTGCTTTATCCTGATTGCGTGCCAGCGCGCTGAAGGCGCGGGTCATGCGGCCCAGCGAGGTATCGAGATCGGTGTAGGTGTGCATGGCCGCACTGCCTCCATCCGCACGCATACGGGCAAATGACCGTTTCAACTGGGCATCAAGACGGTCCAATGCCTCAATCGACGCACCCATCGGCTGCCCCGCCTTTGCAAGCCTTTCCAGTTCGTTACGCACGACGGCCGAAGGCGTTTTTACTGCATGCGCCAAATCAGCCGCCTGACGCCGCGAGCGGCTCACGATTTCGCGGTTCCGTTCCAAAAGCGTATTGATGTCTGTGACAAGGGGCGCAACCTCCATTGGATAAGCAGCCGCATCCAGATCACCTTCGGTATCCCAGCGCGACAGCACATCGCGGCGCAGGTCGTTGAGGGGGCGCAAGGTCGTTGACGCCTGAAGGAACGCCCCCATGACGCCTAGCGTTGCGATCAGGCCAAAAGCCAGAACCAGATTACCGCGCAGCTTTGCTCTATCTTCAAAAAGGCTTTGCAACGATGCTGCCACCTGCACATGCCAGACCGACCCATCTTCCAGCGTAAGCCATTCTTCGATCCGGCGCAGCCGCTCGCCTGTCGGGCCGACAAAGTTGCCAATGGAAATGCGGCCGATCTGCGGACCCGGACGCGGCAAAAGCGTATCAACCAAAGAGGCTGAAACGTAAATTCCGCCATCAGGGCCTTCCACCTGCCAGTATTGGCCAGAGAAGGGCTGCCGATAAGCCGGATCACCGATGCGGTTTGCGATTTGATCTGGATTTTCATAGGCGTTGGCGACTTCGATCACGGCTTGTGTGTGGCGCGTGATCAATAGCTCGTCAAAGCGCGCTTGTGTCTGAGTATCGAGATATGATGCAAGCCCGAAGACGCCGATGAGGATGGAGCAGATCGCCCAAATAATCCCGCCGACAACAGCCCGAGTCCGCAAGGACCTCATGCAGCAACTTTGATGACGTAGCCGCGGCCCCTGACAGTTTCGATGAGTTCGTTGCCCAGCTTCTTGCGTAGACGGTTGACGAAGACAGCGATGGTATTGGAATCCCGGTCGCCATCGTATTCGTAGATATGCTCCGATAGTTCGGTCCGGGACACCAGACGATCCGAGTTATGGAACAGGTAGGACAGAACCGCAATTTCCTGGGCCGTTAATGTAGCCGGAATACCATTCAACGTCACCTGGTTGCTGCGCGTATCAAAGACCACATTACCTTTTTCAAACACGGGATTTGTCTGGCCCGACTTGCGTCGGATCATGGCCCTTACACGGGCTGACAGCTCAGGCATGTGGAACGGTTTTGTCAGATAATCGTCAGCACCGGCATCAAGTCCGTCAACCCTGTCGGACCATCCATCGCGCGCCGTCAAGATCAGTACCGGCGTGTCGATCTGCTTGGCGCGCAGATTCTTGAGAACGGTCAGGCCGTCACGTTGGGGCAGGCCAATGTCCAGAACGATGACGTCGTAAGGTTCCGTCTCTCCCAGAAACTGGGCCTCGGCACCGTCATGGACAACGTCAACAACACGGCCTTCTGAGCAAAGAACGCTTTTAATTTGGCTTGCGAGCACATGCTCGTCTTCTGCAAGTAATATACGCATAACGATGTGGCTAATCTGCCCTAATGTCTTTTTTGGGGCAAGTTTTTGGCTGACCTGGCGTTATCCTCGGCCATTTCCGCGGCCATTCCCGCCGCCGCTGTTGCCACCACCGTTACCGTTGCTGCCGGCACCGCTACCGCCGCCATTGCCGTTTCCGTTGCCGTTATTGCCACGGCCGTTGCCGCCGCCGCCACTGTTTCCACCGCCGTTGCCGTTGCTTCCGGCGCCGCTATTGCCGCCGCCGTTTCCACCGCCGCTGTTGCCACCACCGTTTCCGTTGCTTCCGGAACCGCTGCCGCCGCCATTGCCATTGCCGTTGCCATTGTTGCCATTGCCGTTCCCGCCGCCATTGCTATTGCCGCGATTCAGCAGGCCACTGGACGTGTTGCGACCGTTTCCGTTGGACTCCTTTGCAGTCGTAACGGCGCTTGGCGTGCGTGAAAGCTCGGTTACTTGGCGTCCAGCGCGAGATGTAGGTGTAATTGCGTGTCCGGTGCTGCCATCGACCATGATCGTTCCAAGCTGACCGTCGGGCTGGCGAACAAGCGCCCGGTAGGCGAGGATACCATCAACCAGAAATGCACGTACTTCGACGACCTGACCACCGGTATATCTTTCGACCCCGTTGATCAGACGTGACGTTGCAATAACGTCAGAAGACGCAACAACGGACCGCAGCTCGGTTTGAGAGAGCTCCTGGATGTCGGCAAACGATGCCGAAGGCGCTAACCACGTTAGCATCACGAATGTCGGCAGCCACGATTTCATGGTAGCTCACTATTTAACTGGCCCCCACCAATTTCACACGAGATAAAAACGTCGTCCCCTATGATCTGGCTCTGATGCGCAGATCAGCAACTTCTGTGTCGCTGGTCAAGCGGTCAATGATATCATCAACCTTGGGAAAAGGATCGATCTCGATCGGTTTGGAGCGTTGCGGTGTATCTTTGCCCTCATCGCGCTTGCCAGCCATGAACTTGCGATGGCTGGAAATATGGGTCACGCAATCCGTCTGATCGACTGCGACGCATTCGTCTGTGGGGAACTGCCCGATAAACATGTAACACTCCATAATCCGGTACTTGTTCTGTCCTGCCTCCCCAAAGACATTAAGAACCCGTTAAAACCGGTATGAAAGGTGCATCATGAACGGTCAGAAAACACCTTGTTCATCTTCGGTTAATGTTGCGGGATTACCCCATTTTTTGCGGCTTGACATACTTAACCCATAGTAAATTATCGACATTTACTCAATAAAATAAGGGCTTTACGGAAATCATGCCGAAAAAGAAATATTTATCTATTTTTAGGCTGACGTTGCGGAAATTTGGCGCTTAAGCGGGATAATGCCGATCCCACGCACAACCTCTGCTAGAAAAACGCAATATCTCAGCCGAATCAATACGTTGCGATTCTCGTGTCCTCGCATTGACTTTAACTGAACGCCTGTTCATTTTTCTTGCGGGGAGGGCAGCGTGTTGCACCAACAGCCAACGATAGCAGAAACGCGAGATGCGTTTCGCTGGGCGATCCCCGAATACTACAATATTGGCGTGGATATCTGCGACAGACC
The DNA here is from genome assembly GCF_046762885.1 of Yoonia sp. SDW83-1. Taxonomy (NCBI): domain Bacteria; kingdom Pseudomonadati; phylum Pseudomonadota; class Alphaproteobacteria; order Rhodobacterales; family Paracoccaceae; genus Yoonia; species Yoonia sp. SDW83-1. The sequence goes on along the minus strand of NZ_JBKQXO010000010.1, from coordinate 128,562 downwards.
TGCAGCCACCACCCCTGACAGCCCAGCCATCATCGATGTAGCTGCTGACCGTCGATCTGTTGTCCACACCTTCGCGGATCTGCGCCGCATGTCGAACCAACTGGCGAACGCGTTGACCGGCCATGTGCCGCAAGGATCGCGCATTGCCGTGCTGTTACCCCAGTGTGTCGAAACTGCGGTCGCGCATATTGCTATCACTAAGATGGGCAGCATTTCCCTGCCGCTTTTCACGCTGTTTGGGCCGGACGCGCTTTTGCACCGCCTGCGGGATTCCGCAGCGAGTGCCGTCATCACGAATGCAGACGGTGCAGCTGTGTTGGCAACCTTGCGTGACCAACTTCCCGATCTGTCCATCATTCTGAGCATTGACGGAGCCAGCAATGGTGCCGAAGACCTGCACGCGCTCACCACTGCGCAATCTGATAGTTTTACTCCGGTACCGACCAAGTCCGACGATCCCGCGATCCTGATCTACACCTCCGGCACCACCGGCGCCCCCAAGGGCGCATTGCACGCCCATCGCGTCCTGCTTGGCCATCTGCCGGGGGTCGAGATGAGCCATGATTTCTTTCCCCAACCCGGCGACCGGATCTGGACCCCGGCGGACTGGGCCTGGATCGGCGGCCTGCTCGACGTGCTGATGCCCGCCTTGCACCATGGCGTCCCCGTTGTGGCCTGCCGGTTCCGCAAATTCACCGCGCGCGCCGCGTTCGACCTGATCCGCGCACACAATATCCGCAACGCCTTCCTGCCGCCGACCGCCTTAAAACTGATGCGGCTTGATACACCCGCCGAACCGGTGCCGATGCGGTCCGTCGCCAGCGGTGGTGAGACGCTGGGCAAGGAACTGATCGCCTGGGGGCAGCAAGTCTTTGGCACCACCATCAACGAATTCTACGGCCAGACAGAATGTAACATGATCGTATCATCCTGCGCCGCATTGGAACCGGCAGAACCAGGTGTCATGGGCTTTGCGGTGCCGGGCCACACGGTCGATATCATTGATGAAAACGCCCAGCGCATCTGTGACACGGACGAGGAAGGCAGCATCGCCGTGCGCGCGCCCGACCCGGTGATGTTTCTGGAATATTGGAGCAAGCCCGAAGCGACCGCCGCCAAATTCATCACCATCGATGGTCAAAAATGGCTGCTGACCGGCGACAAGGGCTGCAAAACCCCCACCGGCCGGATCCGTTTCATCGGGCGCGACGACGATATCATCAGTTCCGGCGGCTACCGCATCGGCCCGGCCGAGATCGAGGATTGCCTGCTCACCCATCCTGCCGTGCAACTCGCCGGGGTCGTGGGTAAACCCGACCCGATCCGCGGCACAATCGTCGCGGCCTACATTCAGCTTGCCGCCGGGCACAGCCCGTCCGATGATCTGGCAAGCGACATCGCCGCCCACGTCAAAACCAAACTCGCCGCCTACGAATTTCCCCGCGTGGTGCGTTTCATCGACGACATGCCGATGACCACCACCGGCAAGATCATCCGCGCAGACTTGCGCGCCCGCGCCGAAAAGGAAGCAGAAGATGAACAATGAACCGGTCCTCTACCACGCCGAAAACGGCGTCGCGATTGTCACCCTCAACCGTCCCGATCAACGCAACGCGATCAACCCGGCAGTCTGCGACGCCCTCCGCGACGCATTCGACCGGGCCGAAGGCGACAAGGATGTGCGCGCCGCCATCCTGACCGGCGCAGGCAAATTGTTCTGCGCAGGCATGGACCTCAAGGCCTTCGCCGAAGGCGCCGGTGACAAGATCCTGTTCGGCAAATACGGGTTTGCCGGCTTCGTAAACCGGCCCCGGACCAAACCGGTCATCGCCGCCGTCGAAGGCGCCGCACTGGCCGGCGGGTTCGAGATGATGCTGACCTGCGACATGGCCATCGCCGGCCAATCCGCCCAATTCGCTTTGCCAGAGGTCCGGATCGGCCTGATCCCCGGCGCAGGCGGGGCCATCCGGCTGCCGCACTACATCCCCCGCGCCTTGGCCAATGAACTGCTGCTGACCGGCAAACCCTACGGCGCCGATCAAATGGCGCAATGGGGTGTGCTGAACAAGGTCACACCAGATGGCGAGGCCCTGACCGCAGCCAAGGCGCTGGCATCTGAGATTGCGCAAAACGCCCCCTTGGCCGTTCGTGGCACGCTTGAGATCGCAACCCGCGCCTACGAGGAGATGGATATCGCCCAATGGCCGTCCAATGATCAGATCATTGGCAAGATCGGTAATAGCGCGGACGCAACAGAAGGCGCGCGGGCCTTCATCGAAAAACGACCACCTGTCTGGAAAGGAGAATGATGCGGCGACGTAACGGAAACCTGACCGTCGTTTGACAAGCCCGGCACAACCGCAACTATGATCCACAACAAAAAGTAAACGACAGGGATCATCGCCATGGACGCGCTCATTTCAATCTTCCTGCCGATATCCCTCGGGATCATCATGTTGTCACTCGGGCTGGGGCTGGCCGTCGGCGATTTCGTCCGGATCATCCGGCAGCCCCGCGCCCTGATCGCGGGCCTGTTCGCGCAGGTGGTCCTGATCCCTTTGGTCGCCTACTGCTTCGTGATGATCTTCGGCATGTCAGGCGAACTCGCCTTTGGAATCATGATCCTGTCCGTCTGCCCGGGCGGCGTCACCTCAAACATCCTGACCAAACTGGTGGGCGGCACGCTGGCGCTCTCTATCTCGCTCACCGGGCTGATCAGCCTTTTGTCGGTGGTAACCGTGCCGATCCTCGTCGTCTTCTGGGCGGGACTGTTCATGGATGCGGGCAGTCTGGACATCAACATCACCAGCCTTGCGCTCGCCATGTTCGCGATTACCACGGTGCCAGTCGTGCTGGGCATGATCCTGCGGGCGGTGGCCCCGACATTTATCGGGCGGATCGAAGGGGCGGTATCCGTCCTCGCCACCATCCTCTTCGTCGTCATCGTCATTGGGGCGCTGGCCGCATCATGGGATGTGTTCACCGCCAATCTGGCCACCCTCGCCCCGCTGACATTCTGCATGGTCGTGGTACTGCTGGCCCTTGGCTGGGCCATCGCCACCGGCGCCGGGCTTGGCGTGCGTGACCGGGCGGCCATCGCGATGGAAACCGGCATCCAGAACTCCACCCTCGGCATCACGCTCGCCGGGATTATCCATGCGGGGCCAGAGGCGCTGCCAGCCATCGCCCTGCCTGCGGCCATGTATGGTATTCTGATGTATCTGGGGGCCTTGCCCGGCGGTTACCTGATGCGGCGGGCCACAAAGGGGGCGGCATGATGCAAAGCGATGTGGTGATCATCGGCGGCGGGCTGGCCGGGCTGGTTGCCGCCAATGAACTGATCGACCGGGGCAAAACCGTCACGATCCTTGATCAGGAAGGGCGGCAGAACCTCGGCGGACAGGCATTCTGGTCGCTCGGCGGGCTCTTCATGATCGACACGCCCGAACAGCGGCGGCTGCGGATCAGGGACAGTCACGCGCTGGCCCTGAATGACTGGATGGGTTCAGCCCAGTTCGACCGGCCCGAAGACCACTGGCCGCGTGAATGGGCCAACGCCTATCTTGATTTCGCGGCCGGCGACATGCGGCCCTGGTTGCACAGCCTCGGCATGCGCTGGTTTCCCGTGGTCGGCTGGGCCGAACGCGGCGGCAGCTTTGCCGATGGGCACGGCAATTCGATCCCGCGCTTTCACATCACATGGGGCACCGGCCCCGGCGTGCTCAAGCCGTTCGAAGACCGGGTGCTGGACGCAGAGAAGGCGGGCAAGGTCACCTTCGGCTTCCGCCACCGGGTCACGCAGCTGGACATCACAAACGGCAAGGTCACGGGCGTCGCCGGTGACATCCTCGCCCCCGATGACGCCGCACGCGGGGCCGCCACCAACCGCGACGTGATCGACTGTTTTGACATCCGCTGTGATCAGGTCATCGTCACCTCCGGCGGGATCGGCGGCAATTTCGATCTGGTCCGGCGCAACTGGGACGCCAGCAAATCCGGGCCACTGCCGGAAAAAATGGTGTCCGGCGTGCCCGAACATGTGGACGGGCTGCTGCTTGATATCGTGCGCGATGCCGGGGCCGAACTGATCAACACCGACCGGATGTGGCACTACACCGAAGGGGTGCATAACTGGGATCCGATCTGGCCCAAACACGGCATCCGCATCCTGCCTGGCCCCTCATCCATGTGGTTCGACGCCACCGGCGAACGGCTGCCAGCCCCCTGCCTGCCCGGTTTCGACACCATGTCGACCCTGCATGAAATCTGCAGACGCGGGCATGACCACACCTGGTTCGTCCTGACGCAAAAGATCATCGAAAAGGAATTTGCCCTCTCAGGCTCCGAACAAAACCCCGACCTGACCGGCGGGCAATGGCGGGGCGTGCTCAAGGAACGGCTGGGCAAGGGTGCCACAACGGCGGTCGAGGCCTTCAAGGAAAAGGGCGAGGATTTCGTCGTCGCCAATGATTTCGACACGCTGGTCAATGGCATGAACCAGCTTGGCGGCAACCTGATCGACCCCGCCCGCCTGCGTGCACAGATCGACGCACGGGATGCGCAAATCGACAACCCCTTCACCAAGGACGCGCAGATCTCCGCAATCCATACCGCGCGCAACTATCTGGGTGACAAACTGATCCGGACCGCCAAACCGCACAAGATCCTCGACCCGACCAAGGGACCGTTGATCGCCGTCAAACTGCATATCGTGACGCGCAAGACACTGGGTGGCATCCACACCGACCTTGACGCGCGGGTCTTCGCGCCGGGTAGCAAAACCATCGACGGGCTCTATGCAGCGGGCGAGGCGGCGGGTTTCGGCGGCGGCGGCTATCACGGAAACAACGCACTGGAGGGTACATTCCTTGGCGGCTGTATCCATTCTGGGCGGCGGGCTGGGCGGGCCGCCGGATGATCACGGTTCTGGGGGCCGGGTCCATCGGCTGTTATGTCGGCGGCATGCTGGCAGCAGCAGGGCACCCGGTCACCCTGATCGGGCGGGACACGCTTGTCACCGCACTGGCCAATGGGCTGACCGTCAGCGCAATGGACGGCACACCCCACCGCAGCACCCCGATTGTCACCGCCGACCCCGCGGCGCTGACCGATGCGACGATGATCCTGCTCTGCGTGAAATCGTCCGACACCGCCAGCGCGGCACAGATCATCCTGGACCATGCACCGGACACGGCACAGATCATCAGCCTGCAAAACGGGGTCACCAACTGCGACATGCTGGGGCAGGCGCTGGGGCCTGACCGGATCACCCCGGGCATGGTCGGCTTTAACGTCGTGCGCAGCAGGCCTGACCATTTCAGCCAGACAACCGACGGCGAAATTATCCTCGGACCCACCGGGCGGGCGCTTTGCGATGCGCTGGGCAACACACCGTTGACCGCACTTTGCCATGACAACATGCAAGGCGTGCAATGGTCCAAACTGTTGATGAACCTCAACAACGCGCTGAACGCGTTGTCTGGCCTACCCTTAAAAACCCAGCTGGAAGATCGAAACTGGCGGCGGGTGCTGGCCGCCTGCATCAGCGAGGGGCTTGCCGTGGCCCGCGTCGAAGGCATCCGACTGGAACGGTTGGGCAAGGTGCATCCGCGCATCCTACCGACCCTGCTACGGCTGCCCGATTTCATCTTCCTGCGGATCGCGCAATCCATGCTGCGGATCGATCCGGCAGCACGATCCTCAATGGCTGATGACTATGCACTCGGGCGGGCGTCTGAGGTTGCATGGCTCAACGGGCATATCGTCGCGCGTGGCGAGGTTCACGGCGTTCAAACCCCAGTAAATGCGAGGGTTTTCGCCATGATCGAAGGGGCGTTTGCCGATCCCAAGCGACCACCATTGCGGCATAGCGCAAGGTTAATTTTGTCTTAACTTCTCCGGCGAATGTGCGCTGCGACACAGACCGTTCCCGCCGCAAGTTTTACCGTTTAGTCAACCTTGATTGGATAGCCTTCCATCAGGGTACAACGGAGCCAGGGACAAAATGGAACCAATTATCGGACAGATAATGCTGTTCGCGGGCAGTTTCGCGCCGCGCGGATGGGCATTCTGTGATGGTCAGCTGGTCCAGATTTCCCAGAATGAGGCCCTATTCGCCATTCTTGGTGTGACCTATGGCGGCGATGGCCGCACGACCTTTGCGCTGCCTGATCTTCGGGGGCGCACCCCGGTTCATGCGGGCCAGGGGGACGGGCTGACGGCGCGCAAGCCCGGCGATGCCATGGGACAGGAAGACGTCACATTGACAGCTGCAGAAATGCCCGCGCATCGCCATGACATGTCGGTCTGCAAGCGTGCCACCCATAACACACCCAAACCCGGCGACGCGCTTGGCCGGGCCAAGATCTATGTTCCACCGGTTGACGACGCCGCCGAGCCGGACATCCCGCTCAATGACAAAACCATCGGTTCCGCCGGCGACGGCGCACCGCACAACAACATGCAGCCATCGCTCTGCATCAACTACATCATCGCATTGCAAGGCATTTTCCCGTCCCGAAGCTAGCCTTGCATGAAGGGTAACGAGTAAACGGCGCGCCACTGCGGCGCGCCACTTTCCAAAATCAGAAACCAACCAATAGAATGAGAGGCCCGATGTTCAACTTCTCCCCCGCCATTCCCGGACGCAGCGACCTTGACTGGTGCTGGTATCTGCGCCGCCATGGCGAGGCGGGTGAAGCGCTTGAGCGTGTGCTGCACAATATCGGTGTTATGGACCCCGGCGGCTGGGCGGCCTGGGGGCGCAGCCAGTTGACTGCGACAGGCGCCCCTGTCGAGATGCTGTTTTCTTCTGGTCAGCCGGACTTGCAACTGACGACCGAGGTTGCCGACCCCATCACGGATCCCACCAGTCGGGTGGCAGAGGTTTGTCGGATCATGCGCAGCCTTCGGGCAAAAACGCCCCCATCCTCGCTGCGCGATGTGATCAGTGCCGCGCAAGGCACAGGCCCCCTGCTATATGGTGCGTGGCTTGGGCTGCGCCAAAGCGCGGATGGCCTGCATTGCACACTTTCCGCTGAACTGCCCCCGACCGCATCTGATCTGTCCGATCTTATCTGTTCCGATGGTGGCTGCCCGTCGATCACTGATTTGGGTGACAACACCAAGGCGACGATGGTCAGCTTTGACGGCACCACCGGGCAGATCACGCTTCACTTTGAAATGCAAAATGCGACGCGCCGCTGCCTGCCGGACCTCGCCAAACGGGCGCAAGTCTGCCCCGAGGTTTTGTCGATGACCATTGACAGCATCACCGACAGGCCGGCGTCTACAGCAGCCCTGCCTGTCTCAACTCTGGGGTTCAGCTATACTATTGGCGGTGCAGGTGCGCTGCCGATCCTGACGCTTAGCCTGTCTGCGATCGACGCATTCGGGTCCGACGCCAAGACGGCGCGCCGGATCAAGCGTTTCGATGGGCAACGGCTGATGGGTTACGGCGCATTGGTCGACAATCTGCCGCTCATGTCGGGCGGTCAGTGCCATCACGGCAGAATTGGCCTGACGGCTCGCGTCAACGCAGCACCACAACTCTCCATCGGTGTTGCAGCACCGTGGAGCTGCCTTTTCGATGACAACTCAGCAAAGGATCCGATCCCGATAAACTGATCTGTATCGCCCGGTTCACGGGCAAATTGTGATTTCGATCAACTGACTGGCGCGCGTGACGCGGACTGGCCCGGCGGAGCCATTCCTGCATCAGACCATAGTATGTATGGACAATCGGGCGACGTTGGGTCACATCTGGCATACCCCTCTGCCACTGCCCCGCACTGCGGCACCGGCGCAACGCAAGCTGGACGCTGGATGAACGCTGAACAACTTCTGTCGTATAATTTGCCGCTTTTTGAAGGGCTTAGCCCGGCTGATCTGAGCGGAATTAACCTGAATTTCAGCGAACAGAAGCTGGCGGCGTGGCAAACCGTGTTTGACCAGCAAGACCCATCGTTTGATCTTTACTTTCTGTTGTCCGGGTCGATTTTGGCGGTTTTCTGGACAGATGAGGGTCGCGAGATCGTCTTTTCCCGTTTTCCGGAAGGAGCCTATTTCGGGGAATTGGCCGCGCTTGACGGTATTCCCCGTTCGCTCGCGGTTTTCGCCAAAACCGAGGCACGGGTGCTATCACTGAAGCGGGACAGTTTTCTGGCGATGTTCAATAACGTGCCGTTGGTGCGTGACCGGATCACACAGCAGCTTGTCGCGCGGATCAGAACGCTGACTGAACGCAACATGGAAATGACCACCATGTCTGTGGAACAGCGGGTTGGCACCTACCTGCTGCGGCTGGCCGCAGAACATGGCAAGCTGGCAAGTGGCGCCGTGATCAACAATGCGCCAACCCATGCCGAAATCGCTGGCAGTATTGGTGCGAACCGGGAAATGGTCAGCCGGTCCATCAGCAAACTGGTCAAGCGCGGGGCGATCAAATCATCGCGTCAGCGCATCGAAATCCTTGATCTCGACGCACTTTCCGAAAGTTCGACATAATTTTTCTGATTAAGTGACAAAACGCACAGAACCCTGCAGGCGCTTGGCGTAGTCTCTGTCTTGTAACGAGTGGGGAGGTAAAGAGTTCATGCGTTTTATGAGTGTTCTTGGCCCCGAAGCGACAACCTTTATCGCAGTGGCGTTGTTGGCAATGATCATCAACATTCTGGGGTAGAACAAGGACAAAGACTTTTTAGTAGGTAAGATCTATTTTAAACTTTTCAAAATTTTCGGGCCCCCAGCATGTTGCAGGGGGCCTTATTCTTTGCGCTGAATCGCGTTACACTCGGCCTGACCAAGCATGCCACCACTGCCGACTTCGACGGCCTGGTTGTCATTGTTCTTGACCTGTTCGGCAAGTTACCGAATATCCGCCAAGGAGCTGATTTGCCGTCAATAAAATGATTGAACGCGCCAGCGAAAACGTTCAATCGCTGACAGTTGGTAAATCGATATGGACTCATGTGTTCATGTTTTGTACTATTTACGCAGAACAATCTCACCGTGTATTCCTTTGCGTCGTCCTTGGTTTGACCGAAAACCCACACATCTGGATCCCACCCAAAAAAATGCTTGGGGAACCGGGTGACCTTGGGTTAAACCACCCGAACACGATCACGAATCAAGGAGAATGCAATGCTCAGAAAGGATAACCTCACCCCCTGGTGCTAGGCCACGGCATTGCATGTCGGCGGCCCTGAATGGCCCGCTGATTTTTCCCAAGACGACATTCTGATCGGATACACAAATGCATCCCCCATTTTTTACGGTCGATCACAAGATCGGACCGGACATACACCACCAAAGCGACAGTCGGCCTGCCAAACGGCGGGGGATCGCAGAACGCTTGCGGTTGAGCCCTGCAGTCGTGGGCTGGCCACCGGCGCCATTGGTGGCCCCGTGGATATTGAGCGATGGTGATGTAGAGCTGCCATCAGGCGCACCGGCGCTGGGACGGCCACAGCTAAAGGTTGTACCGCCACCACGCCGAACCTTGCGCGATACGTTTGGTCGCTGGTTGATCCGGATGGGCCAGCGGATGATCCTGCAAAACCGCCTCGGGTAATTGACCCGGGGCGCGTCATCCTTAGGTTAAGGGCAGCCATTACAAGGAATGATCATGCTTTTGCGCCTCGCTGCCACATTTTTTGCCCTGATCGGCCTGCCCGCCGCCGCGCAATGCGTCGGTGAAAGCTATCTGGACCAACTGTCAGCGCAGGACCGGGCAGAGCTGGCCGCAGCCGCCGCTGAAATGCCGTATGCCGAGGGGCTGCTGTGGACCGCCACAAAAGATGACAGGCGGGTTACCGTCGTCGGCACTATGCATATCTACGATCCACGGCTGGAAGATATCCGCGCCCGCATCCAGGACACGGTGCAATCGGCTGACCTGATCATGCTTGAAGCCACGCCAGAGGACAAAAAAGCGTTGGAACAGTTGCTGATCACCGATCCTGGCATCCTGTTTATCAACGAAGGGCCGACATTGCGCGATCTGGTGGATGATGAAACATGGGGGCTGATCGCTGACGCGGCCAACGCCCGGTCTATCCCGCCATTCATGGCCGCCAAGATGCAGCCCTGGTATCTGTCGATCATGCTGTCCGTGCCGCCCTGCGCGATGCAAGGCATGATGGCCGGCGATCTGGGGCTGGACCTGATGATCATGGAAGACGCCGAAGATGCAGGTGTCCCGATGCAATCGCTTGAGGATGTCACCACCCTGTTTGATATCTTCAATAGTGACCCGATCGAGGATCAGATCGACATGCTGCGCATCAACCTGCTGTCGCCTGACGCCCAGAAACAGATGTTCGTGGCCATGCTGGATCGCTATTTTGCCGGGGACGTGGGCACATTATGGGAAATGTCGCGCTTTGCGATCATGACCACACCCGGCGTCGATCCGGCCGAGGCCGAGGACCTGTTCGCCCAGACCGAAGCCGCTCTGCTGATCGACCGCAATCGCAACTGGATGCCCGTGATCCGCGACGCAACGCAGATGCATGATGAGATCGTCGTTGCTGTCGGTGCTGCACATCTGATCGGCGATGACGGGATCCTGCAGTTTCTGGATGACGAAGGCTGGACCTTGCAGCAGATGCAATAGCGTTCAGACGTCCCCGTAATCTGCAAGTCCCTGGTGACCGGCCTCTGTCAGACTATAGACGCCGCGGCTGACACGCTGAAACCAGCCATAATGATCGGCAGCCATGATACGGGTGGCGTCCGGCACCTCGGCCCAGTTTTTGACAGTCGCCCCCTTTGATGGACCGTGGACTGCCAGAAACCGGGCGCAGCGCAGGGCATCCTGCCGGTAACCTGTCACAATGCCGTGCCGGGTGGCGCCGCCGCTATTGGGGTCGCCCTTCAGGCGATCATAGGCGCGCAAGAGCCGCGCCGCCTTTTTCTTGGACCTGCGCGGCGCATATGGCCCGGGGTCGGCCAACACCTCGACATGCCCATCACGCAGCCGCACGGTGATCACACCTAGACCAACCCGGCGGGCAAGCTTCACATTCGCCTTCAGCGCCTTGGTCTTTCCGCCGGCGGGTATAGCTAGGTAAACCAGATCGGTCATCGCCAACCGCTCGATCCCCTGATGAAACAAGGCGAGCGAAAATCCCAGTTTCAACTCGACGATAACCGGCGCTTCGGCACCGCGCCGGGCCACCACATCAGCGGCCCCCACCTCGCCTTTTACGTCATAGCCTTGCCGCTCAAGATAGGCTTTCACAGGTGGATATAGATCGGCTTCCCGAGGTTTCGTCATCCCGATCCAGTTTGGGTCATATTCATCACAGCAGCAAGGACCTGCCCAACAAAATCAAGTTCAACCTAGCCGTGCGCCGGGCCAAGGTATTAATGAATTCTTAACACTCACAGCAAAGGTTGCCCAATGACGACTTACATACCAAAAACCGCCATGTCGCTCACCCTGCTTCTGGCCCTTGCCGCCTGTGGTGGTAGTGGTGGCGGTGACCCCATATCAGGCGGCCCCGGCGGCACGACAAATGGACCAGATGCGAGCGATGGTTACGCTGAGGCGGGAGACGAAATCGACCAAGGCATCACCTTCTCCACAACGGGCAACAGCAAGCTTGTGCGGGTTGGCGGAACGCCCTCGGTCCAGCAATCCGACATCACGGTTGCGTTCACCAATCCTTCCGGTGCCAATCCAGGAGTTGTCACGCTCCAAGTTGATGGGCAGTCTTTGAATGCGGTGTTGTCGAGCGGATCTCAAACAGACTATTTCGGCCAGAATAACGTCAATGGCGTCCCGACCAATGTAGATTTCGACGTGCTGGAAACAGTTCCGAGCAACATCGCAGCACAGGCGCGTCTGTCGATTGTTCCAAGCGGTTCATCGACTGACAGTCAGGTTACTCATATCGTCTACGGTTTTGATACCGACCCGGCAACGATTGCGGCTCTATCGCCGCCAGGCGGATCGATCTTTTATGATGCGGAGGTCAATGTGGACGCTGTCCAGGGTACCACGACCGCACGAGGGTCAGGCTTCATCTCGCTCGAGGCAGATTTCGTGAACGATACAATTGACGGTTCCATGAACCTTGGATCGTTAACGGGCATCATGAACGGACAGAGCTATGACTTGCAGTCCACAGCAATCAGCGGTAACGGCTTTTCCGGAAATATCGCTGTGGACGGCAGCTTGCCAACCGGGCTCGACCTTCAAAGCGGTGCCTATGCCGGTCAGTTCTACGGCGTTGATGCGCTGGTCATCGGCGGCAATGTCCTGCTGACAATTACCGAAGATGGGTCAGACCCCATTTCCATTCAGGGCGCATTCCTCGGCACCGAAGACTGATTGAAACCGCAGGTTTTCAAATAGCCCCGCCGCAATTTGCGGCGGGGTGTTTTATTAACGGCCGCCCAACCGACCGGGGAAGCGTGGCGGGCGTTTGCTGTCACGCCGCTGCCGGTTCGGGCTTTGGGGCACATTGCCGGGTCGCCCGCCCACCGGATCAGGGCGAATGACCCTGCGGTTCGTGACGGACAGGGGTTTCGTGCCCGTCTTGCGGGGCTTTGGTGTTTTATGGGGCATCTTTGCACCTCATCTGTAAATGATCATGGGGCCAAAACGGCCAAACGGATCGCCAAACGGCGTCAGCCAGTCATGTCCATTGTCAGGGTGCTCCTTCTCAAAAGGGTGGCGGGCATCCTTGCCCATTGATCAATGCAAGCGGTTTAGGCCAGTTTGTCCATTGTCAGGTTCCTCCTATTGAGCGCCGTAAGGTTACCATAATCCCAACCATAACGTCAAACCACAGCCATGGGGTGACAGCCCTGACAGACACTCATATACACGGGGCAAATTGCGCCCTGATGGAAAGTGACCCCCATGACCACACTCGTTTTCGGCCACAAAGCCCCCGACACTGACAGCACCGGTTCGCCCCTGATCTGGGAATGGTTCCTGAACCACACCGGGATCGACGCCAAGGCGGTGCTGCTTGGCAAACCCAATACAGAGGCTGAGTTTGTCGCCAAAAAATGGGGCTTTACCCTGCCCGACGTGATCAAGGACGTCGAGAATGACCAGGAATGCGTCATCGTTGACACCAACAATCCTGCCGAACTGCCAGAGAACATCAATAACGCCAAGGTCATCGCGATCATCGACCATCACAAATTGACCAGCGGGCTGGAAACCAAGAACCCGATCAACATCACGATCCGGCCTTTGGCCTGCACTGCTACGATCATGCATCAGATGATGGGGTCAGCGGCCACCAAGATGCCAAAGAACGTCAAGGGGCTGATGCTGTCCTGCATCCTGTCCGACACGCTGGCATTCCGGTCCCCCACCACCACACCGATGGACAAGGAACTGGCCGAGAAGCTGGCAGATGAGCTGAATATCGACCTGCACGGCTATGCGGGTGAGATGTTTGCGGCGAAATCCGATGTGTCTGCATTCTCCGAGGCCGAGTTGTTGCGTATGGACAGCAAGGAATATGAGGTCGATGGCAAGAAGTTCCGTGTCTCGGTGCTGGAAACAACCGCGCCCGATGTGGTGCTGGATCGCAAAAAGGCACTGATAGATGCTATGCCCGCCGTCGCCAAGGAAGACGGCGTTGATCAGGTTTTGCTGTTCGTGGTTGATATCCTTTCCGAAGAAGCAACACTGCTGATCCCCAACGATCTGACCAAGACCCTGGCCGAAAAATCATTTGACGCCAAGGTCAGCGGCGACAGCGTGGTTCTGCCCGGCATGATGAGCCGGAAAAAACAGATCATTCCGAACCTGAAACTGTCTTAACGGAACGTTCGTAGGGGTCCGACGTTTTGCCGACGTAAGTCCGACGCAACGCCGACCGCCGAAAAGGTGCCATTTCATGACCCAGATCATCACCCGTTTCGAAGAGATTTCGGGGCAATACGACGCCGCCTTTGTCGACCTGTGGGGCTGCATGCATAACGGCATTCACGCCCTGCCCGATGCAGTCGCGGCCATGCAGAAATACAGGGCCGCTGGCGGGTTGGTGGTGCTTGTCACCAACTCCCCCCGTCCGTGGGATTCGGTGGCGCGCCAAATCAGCGGGTTCGGTGTGCCGGACGATGCATGGGATGCCATTGCCACTTCTGGTGATAGCGCGCGGGCGGCCATGTATCGCGGGATCGTCGGGCAAAAAATCTGGTTCATGGGCGAAAGCCCACGCGATGATGATTTCTTCAAGCCCTTGAAAATCATTGAAGATCCGGTGAACATCCAAAAGGTTCCGCTGGACGAAGCCGAAGGCATCGTCTGTTGCGGCCCCTTTGATCCACTGGCCGATGTTGATGTGAACCGGCCAGAGTTTCTTTACGCCAAGACAAAGGGGCTGAAGCTGCTTTGCGCCAATCCCGACATTGTCGTGGACCGGGGCGAGGTGCGGGAATGGTGTGCCGGTGCCTTGGCTGCGCTTTATACTGAAATGGGCGGCGAGAGCCTTTATTTCGGCAAGCCGCACCCGCCGATCTACGACTTGGCACGCCGCAGGCTCGCTGCGTTAACCAGTGCGCCATCCGATCCGCGTATCATCGGGATCGGTGATGGAATCGGTACTGATATTCTGGGCGCCGTTCAGGAAGATATCGATGCGCTGTTCATTTCCGGCGGATTGGCGGCGAAAGAGACGAAAACAGACACGCAACCCGACCCTGATGCGCTGGCCGACTATCTGCAATCGCAGCAGATGAGCGCGACTTATTCAATTGGTCACCTTCGCTAACGGAATCGCTTGATTTTTCTGCGTTTGCAAAGTAATTAAATTTCAATATCGTTATGATACTTGGATTTTTGTTACCTTATGGAGCGTGACATGCTTGATAATGCCCCCCGCGGAACGATCTGCATCGAAGATATTGAGATCGGGATGGTGCGGTCGCTGCGCAAGGTCGTGACCGACCGCGATATCGAGCTGTTCGCCGAAGTATCCACCGACCGGAACCCGGTTCATCTGGACGAGGAATACGCACGAGACACGATATTCGCGGGCCGTATTGCCCACGGCATGCTGACTGCCGGGCTTGTCAGCGCGGTCATTGGTGAGCAACTGCCCGGTCACGGCACGGTCTATCTGGGGCAGAACCTGAAATTCCTCGCGCCCGTACGTCCAGGCGACATGGTGCTGGCCGAGGTTGAGGTGACCGAGATTGATCACTCAAGGCGCCGGGTCAAGATGGACACGCGTTGTCTGGTCAATGACAAGAAGGTGCTTGTCGGGGACGCCACTGTTCTGGCCCCATCGCGGAAATTCGACTGACCTTGCACGCCCGCGCGAGCCACGCTACGCAAGGCCATGCGCATTATCCGAGACACCGTTTACATTGACCCTGCCGACCGCGGTGCAGCAGCGGCCATCGGTAATTTCGACGGTGTTCATATCGGCCATCAGGCCGTGATTGATCTGACGCGGAAGGTCGCGCAGGACGCACAGGTGCCGCTTGGCATCATGACATTCGAACCCCACCCGCGCAGCTATTTTTCCAAGAATTCCAAACCGTTCCGCCTGATGAATGCTGAGGCCAAGGCAAACAGACTTGCCAAGCTGGGTGTCGAAAAGCTGTATGAGGTCCCGTTTAACGACGCACTGGCCGGCCTGACCCCGCGCGCGTTTGCACAAAACATCATCGCCGATCAGTTAGGTCTGACACATGTGGTCGTTGGTGCCGACTTCTGCTTTGGCAAGGGTCGCGCCGGGACAACAACCGACCTGCAAACCTTCGGCGCAGAGATGGGGTTTGGCGTGACCATCGCCCCAATCGTGACCAACGATGCAGGTGCGGTGTCATCGACCGCGATCCGAAAGGCCCTGACGGATGGTCGGCCCCGTGATGCGGCGGCAATGCTGGATCACTGGCACCGGATCGAAGGCGAGGTTATTCGTGGCCATCAGCGCGGTCGTGATCTGGGTTATCCCACGGCCAATATGTCGATCGCCGACCTGCATCCTCCAAAATTCGGTGTCTACGCCGTCAAGGTGGATGTGTTGGGCGGACCGCATGAAGGCACTTATGATGGTGCCGCATCCATCGGGGTGCGTCCGATGTTCGGGGAGAACCTGCCAAATTGCGAAACGTTCATTTTTGATTTCAAGGGCGATCTGTATGGGACCCACCTGTCAGTGGCGCTTGTCGATTTCCTGCGCCCGGAGCTGAAATTCGATGGGGTCGATGAGTTAATCAGCCAGATGGGCACCGATTGTGATCAGGCCCGTGGAATTCTGGCCAATGTCCAGTGAAATCCCCCGGAACGGGCTGGCGCCCCGGTTCTGGCAAACCAAACCAATGAACAAACTGAACCGGGAGGAATGGGAGGCGCTGTGCGATGGCTGCGGCAAATGCTGCCTGAACAAGCTGGAAGATGACGAAGGCACCGTCGCCCTGACCCGGATCGCCTGCCGCCTGCTGGATGACAGCACCTGTCTGTGCGGCAACTATGTCAACCGTCACGATTTTGTCCCTGAATGCATCGTGCTGACCCCCAAGACACTCAAGGACAACATGTACTGGCTGCCGCAGACCTGTGCTTACCGCTTGGTTTATGAAGGTCGGGATCTTTATGATTGGCATCCGCTGATCTCGGGCAATCCGATGTCGGTCCATGACGCGGGCGTGTCGGTGAAGGGTCTGACAATACCGGAATTCAAAGTCGATGAAGATGATTGGGACGACCACATCATCGAGGAGCCGAATTAGATGTATTTTGCCTCTGACAACGCGGGCCCGGCCCACCCCAAGGTGATGGAGGCGCTGGTCGCAGCCAATCAGGGCTATGCCATGGGCTATGGCGCAGACCCGATCATGGATGAGGTGCGCGTGCAGGTTCGCGACATCTTTGAAGCGCCAGAAGCAGCCGTTTATCTGATCATCAATGGCACAGCGGCCAATTCCGTATTGCTGGGCACCATGTCCCAGCCCTGGCAGACGATTTTCTGTTCTGAATGCGCGCATATCCACGAGGATGAATGCAACGCCCCGGAATTCTATACACAGGCCAAGCTGACACTGGTGCCAACAGCCGACGGCAAGATGTCCGCCGATGCGCTGCGCACAAAAATCCTGGCTGAAGAAAACCGTGGCGTGCATGGCCCGCAGCGCGGGCCGCTGTCGATCACGCAGGTGACCGAGAAAGGGACGCTGTATTCGCTGGATCAGATCGCGGCGCTGACAGACGTGGCCCGCGAATACGGCCTCAAAACCCATCTGGACGGCGCGCGCTTTGCCAATGCGCTGACCGCACTCGACTGCTCACCGGCCGAGATGACGTGGAAAGCGGGCATTGATACGGTCAGCTTTGGCGGTACGAAAAACGGGGCACTGGGCGTTGAGGCTTGTGTGATCTTCGACCCCGATCTGGCCTGGGAGTTTGAGTTGCGCCGCAAGCGTGGCGGGCATTTGTTGTCCAAGCATCGTTATCTGTCGGCCCAGATGCAGGCCTATCTGGCTGACGGGTTGTGGCTCGATATGGCCCGGTCGGCCAATGCGCGCTGCGCCCAACTGGCCGAGGGGCTGCGCGCCCATAACGCCGTGCAGATGCTGTATGAACCGCAGGCCAATATCATCTTTTTCCAGATGCGCCGGTCTGAACATAAGCGAATGCTGGACGGCGGCGCGGTCTACTATGTGATGAGCGGCGATCCGGAAATCGGCGACCCTGACGAGATGCTGATTGGTCGACTGGTGACCGACTGGTCGATGACCGAAGAGGGCGTCACGCAGTTTCTGGATCTGCTGCGCGGATAATCCGGGCGACCTCTTCCACATGGGTGAGCGGCACCATGTGACCGGCGCCCGCCACAACATGATCGGTGGCGTTAGGCATACGACTGACAAGGCTGTTATGGATTGCCGCGATTACCGGTACAGAGGCGGCACCCCGGATCAGCGCAACAGGGATCGAAAGCGTCGATAGCTTTTCGGCAGAGGTGATCGCGTCTGCATCTTCTTCGATCGCCGCTGCACCAGCCACGATCAGGTGAATCCGCTCTGTCAGGTAGGCCCGCCGACGCTCTGAAAGATCCGCCCAAGGCGTGTCGCCCCACAGGGCGTTGAATATCTCTGCCGCCTTTGCCTCTTCCCCGGTCAGCATGGCACCGACAAAAGGGCGAAACTTTTTCGCGTGCGCCTGATGGGCCTCGGTTCCCTTGGCGGCGGCAAAATAGACCGGTTCAATCAGCGTCAGGCGATTGACCAGATCGGGTCGTGTGACCGCGAGGCGCAAGGCGGCAGTCGCACCAAAAGAATGACCGATCAGGTGGGTTGGACCGTCGCAGAAGCTGGCGGCAGTGTCGGCCACGAGTGACTGATATTCGGTTGTTCCGTCCCAGTCAGCGCTGCGCCCGTGGCCCGGCATGTCGAACAGCGTGGCGCGACAGCCAAGCGCGTTTGCCAAGGGCAGCAGAACCTTGTACCGCGCCAGCGCACAATGGATCATGACCGCAGGCGCGCCGGACCCGACGGTTTCAAATGCGATCTGATGTCCGGCGATGGTGTGCACTAAAGATCGCCAGCCAGATATGCATCCAGATCATCAAGACGGTCCTGCCCCCAGAACCGTTCATCCGTGTCGGTGATGAAAAACGGGGCACCAAAGGCCCCCTGCATCACGGCATCTTCTAGGTTTTTGGCAAAGGTATCGGCGCTGGTCATCAGACCCTTATCGGCCAGCGCGGGATCAAAGCCAGATTTTTCCAACACGTCCCGCACAACGTCATCCTGTGCGATATCCCGGTCCTCGGCCCAGCAGGCGGCACCGAAATTGTGCACAAGCTGGCCAACATTGCCGCCTTCGTTCTGGGCGGTAATGATGGCATAGGCCGATGGCGCCCCGTTGGTTGGCCAGTGGGCCGGTTTGGGGTTCAGTGGCAGCCCTGCCAGCTTGGACCGGCGACGCAGTTCCTGCAGCCGATATTCCTGCCGATTTGGGTGTCTGTCCTTGGGGGGCGTGCCGCCGGTCCGACCAAACAGCGCCATGATATCAAGTGGTCTATAGGTGATGGTTGCGCCGTGTCTATCCGCAATTTCCTGCGGACGCGTACCCGACAGGTAGGTGAAGGGTGAGAGCGTTGCAAAGAAGTAATCGATATGGGCCATTTCCGTCTCCTGAGGTGCGCTGCATGTTTGCGGGACGGTAACCCTGTGCTACTCGGTGTCAACGCCACGAATCCGTTACATGCCAGTAACCCCTTCTGCCAAAGGACCCCCTGATGCCCACCATGATCGAGCCGAAGCTGATTTCCGGTAACGCGAACCAGCCGCTGGCCACCGCAATTGCCCGCCGCATGTCGATGCACCGGGGCATGGAAGTTGGATTATGTGATGCGCGGGTCGAACGGTTCAACGATGGTGAGATTTTTGTCGAGGTGTTCGAAAATGTGCGCGGCGAGGACATGTTCATCGTCCAACCCACATCAAACCCGGCCAATGACAACCTGATGGAACTCTTGATCATCGCGGACGCCCTGCGTCGGTCCTCTGCCGCCCGTATCACCGCTGTGATCCCCTATTTCGGATACGCACGGCAGGACCGCAGATCCAAGGCCCGTACTCCGATCACGGCCAAGCTGGTGTCGAATATGATCGTAGAAGCCGGTATCGAGCGCGTTTTGACCCTGGATTTGCACGCCACGCAGATTCAGGGTTTTTTCGACATTCCGGTCGATAACCTTTATGCCTCACCCATTTATGCGCTCGATGCGATGCACAATTTCCGCGATCGGTTGGACGATGTGATGATCGTCTCGCCCGACGTGGGCGGCGTGGCTCGGGCGCGTGATCTGGCACAGCGGATCGGCGCACCTTTGTCTATTGTGGACAAACGCCGCGGCAAGCCCGGTGAAGTGGCTGAAATGACGGTGATTGGTGACGTGAAAGACAAGGTCTGCGTAATCGTGGACGATATCGTGGATACCGCAGGCACCCTTTGCAAAGCTGCCGAAGTGCTGATGGAAAACGGCGCGAAAGAGGTTCATTCCTATATCACGCACGGCGTTCTTTCCGGCCCAGCGGTCGAGCGGGTCTCGAAGTCGGTGATGAAAACCCTTGTGATCACCGACACGATTGCACCTACAGCAGCGGTGAAAGGCTGCAAGAATATCCGTATCGTGCCAACCGCGCCTATGTTCGCCCAGGCCATTCTGAACACCTGGAACGGCACATCGGTATCATCGCTCTTTGATCACAAGACGCTGGGCCCGATCTATGAAGGGCTTTATGCTGCGGAGTAGCATGAGCCACGTCCGGGACGATGGTTCAATAAAGATCCCACCCATCATCATTTGGCAACTCGCCAATTGATGTCCATGCCACCCGTGCACGAGCCACTTGCGTATCGGCCCATGTGCGAAACACGATGTCAAAGCCTGAATTGGTGATATTTTCGGCCTGAACATCCACACGGGTGTTCGTCTTGTTCGAGATGTCCCACATCGATATCGACACCTGGACATGCGGTGGGTTCAGATAGGGCGTTGCAAAAACCACCGCTTGCCGATTTTGCCGGGGGCCTTCGCCACGCCACATGTCACCATCATGTTCAAAGTCAGAGAACAGGACCACATCACCATGGTCAATTCCAACCGTACCACTCTGCAACCTACGCATGACTGCCCTTCGCGTTATTCAGCATTGATTGTTCTTTCCGGTCCGACCGAAAAGCCAGGCGCCCTTCAGCACAGCTTTCCCAACAGAGATAATAAATAGTTCATGAATAAGAGATAACTTGATTAGCAATTTAATAGAATAGTCGGGTTTTGCTGTGATGACCACGTGGCTTCGTCTTCTGATACCGTGCATGCTGCTGGCTTGTTTTGCATCCTGCGGTGGAGGTTCCGGGGAAGGCCGCACCAACGGTGATGGGGCCGGTTCAGGCCCGGACGGGGGTGGCAGCGGCTCGTCCGACCCTCCTGTCGTCGGAACGACAGCGTTGAATGTGTTGACAGCAGCCGAACGGGTCAGTTACGAGGCTGACCTTCTCAGCGATTTTGCCATTGTGACAGACGCATCCACCGGGGGTGGTCAAACCGTATTTGGCAGCCAGCCGACAACAGGATCGGTTTCATATGATGGGTATATGCAGTTGATCATGGGGAATGCATCGGTGTCGGCCAATGTCATCGGGAATGCCATGCTGCAACTGGATATCGCAAATGCCACGCTTTCGGGTACCGCATCAGGTTTTCAGGGCATCACCGAAGACGAATTCGATTTTCCACAGGTGGCGCATTATGATGGGGTGGTCACGATTACGGACGCCACGGTTGGTGCAAGTCCCGATGGTCATTACGCCGTGGGGTTTGGCATCAACGGCGTCTTGGACAACGGCCTCAACAGCTTTGCGATTGATGGCAATCTGATCGGTTCCCTTTACGGAGCAGAGGCCGAAGGGCTGTACGCGATCGGCAGCTACACCAACATTCACGGCAGCATGGACATCACGATTGATGGTGTCGACACACCGGAAGATATCGGCATTGCCACGGTTTCCACCCTGAAACAGTGATGTTTCAAACAGAAAGGGCCCCGCGAATGCAGGGCCCTTCTCAAGAGTGATTGCGTGGTTCAGTTTTTCGGGCTGAGTCCAATTGTCCCGCCAATCGCCACCATATCCGCCAGCAATTTGGCGGCGTCATCGACTGGGCCAGGTTCGTTCTTGAACGTCTCTTGCGCCTTGCCGTAAGCCTCTTTGGCATCGGCAACCATCTGGTCGTAGATCTCTTGCGTCACTTCGCCCTTGGGCAGCGCGTTTTCCGCCAGGACTGAAACGCTTTCTGCCGTGATCTCGGCAAAACCGCCAGACACGACATATTCGTCGCTTCCGCCCTTATGGACCACGGTCAGCACACCAGGGCGCAGCGTTGTGATCGTTGGCGCGTGATCGGCCATTGCCGTCATGTCGCCATCGGCACCGGGGATCTGCACCTCGGACGCCTCAACCGAGGCCAAGCGGCGTTCGGGCGAGACCAGATCAAATTGTAGGTTTGCCATGTCGGCTCCTTACGCTGCGTCTGCAGCCATTTTCTCGGCTTTGGCTTTCACTTCGTCGATGCCACCGACCATGTAGAACGCACCTTCTGGCAAATGGTCATATTCACCGGCGACAACGGCCTTGAAGGACGAAATCGTGTCTTCCAGCGGGACCTGTACGCCGGGCGAACCGGTGAACACTTCGGCCACGTCAAATGGCTGCGACAGGAAACGCTGGATTTTCCGGGCGCGGGCCACGGTCAGTTTGTCTTCTTCGGACAGTTCGTCCATGCCGAGGATGGCGATGATGTCCTGCAGTGACTTGTAGCGCTGCAACGTGTTCTGCACATCCATGGCGACGCGATAATGCTCTTCACCCAGAACAGCGGGGTCCATCAGGCGCGACGTTGAATCGAGCGGGTCCACGGCAGGATAGATACCCAGCTCGGAAATCGCACGGTTCAGAACGGTCGTCGCGTCAAGGTGCGCGAACGATGTCGCAGGCGCAGGGTCGGTCAAGTCGTCAGCAGGCACGTAGATCGCCTGCACAGAGGTGATCGAGCCATTCTTGGTCGATGTAATCCGTTCCTGCATCTGACCCATATCGGTCGCCAGTGTTGGCTGATAGCCCACAGCGGATGGGATACGGCCCAACAGCGCTGACACCTCGGAACCGGCTTGGGTAAAGCGGAAGATGTTGTCGACAAAGAACAGAACGTCTGTCCCGGACTGATCGCGGAATTGTTCGGCCATCGTCAGACCGGACAGGGCCACACGCATACGCGCACCGGGAGGTTCGTTCATCTGACCATAAACCAGCGCCACTTTGGACTTGGTCAGGTCATCGGCGTTGATAACGCCGGATTCGATGAATTCGTAGTACAGGTCGTTGCCTTCACGGGTCCGCTCACCCACACCAGCGAAGACCGAATAGCCGGAGTGCACCTTGGCAATGTTGTTGATCAGTTCCTGGATCAGAACCGTTTTGCCCACACCAGCACCCCCGAAGAGGCCGATTTTACCGCCCTTCGCGTAAGGGGCCAGCAGGTCGATAACCTTAATACCGGTCACAAGGATTTCCGAAGAGGTCGACTGCGCCTCAAACGTTGGTGCGTCACCATGGATCGTGCGGCTTTCCTTGGTGTCGATCGGGCCTTTTTCATCAATGGGCTCGCCCACGACGTTCATGATCCGCCCAAGGGTTGCGTCACCCACGGGCACACTGATTGGACCGTCAGTGTCGGTGACTTCCTGACCACGCACCAGACCTTCGGTTGCGTCCATGGCGATGGCGCGCACGGTGTTTTCACCAAGGTGCTGTGCGACCTCAAGGGTCAGCTTGCGGCCGTTGTTGTCGGTTGTCAGGGCGTTCAGAATCTCAGGCAGATGTTCATCGAACTGCACGTCAACGACGGCGCCGATGATCTGCGTGATCTTACCTTTTGCGTTAGCCATAATGGTTTTCTCCGGGGGTACTAGAGCGCTTCCGCGCCCGAAATAATTTCAATCAGCTCGTTGGTGATCACGGCCTGGCGCGAGCGGTTGAACTCGATCGTCAGTTTGTCGATCATTTCACCGGCGTTGCGGGTCGCGTTGTCCATGGCGGACATGCGGGCACCCTGTTCGGACGCGCCATTTTCCAGCAATGCGCTGAAAATTGCGGTCGCGACGCCGCGCGGCAGCAGGTCGGCCAGGATTTCTTCCTCGCCGGGTTCATAGTCGTAAAGCGTGGCTTCCTTGTCGGCCACCTCTTCGAACTTGGCGGGGATGATCTGCTGGGCCGTCGGGTGCTGGGTGACGACATTCTCGAAACGCGCGAAAAAGATCGTTGCGACGTCGAATTCACCCGCATCGAACCGCGCCAAGACATCCTTGGCGATCCCCTGAGCGTCAGCGTAG
Source organism: Yoonia sp. SDW83-1 (assembly GCF_046762885.1). Lineage (NCBI taxonomy): Bacteria > Pseudomonadati > Pseudomonadota > Alphaproteobacteria > Rhodobacterales > Paracoccaceae > Yoonia > Yoonia sp. SDW83-1. Next base: position 104,682 of record NZ_JBKQXO010000010.1, on the reverse strand, counting down.
CTAACCCGCTTCACCTCTGTCAGGTCCACGTGATGGACGAAATGGTCACTCAGGTCACGCTTAAGCGCATCACGGCCCTTCTTGCCGACCGTTACGATTTTCACGGTCTTGCCTTCGGCGATCAGCTTTTGCGCATGTGTACGCGCCAGTTTGGCGATATTGCCGTTGAAACCGCCGCACAGACCACGTTCCGCAGTCATGACGATCAGCAGCTGCACCTGATCGCTGCCCGTTCCGGATAGCAATTTGGGTGCAGAGTCAGAGCCACCGACAGATGCAGCAAGCCCCGCCATCACGGCGTTGAACCGTTCTGTGTAGGGGCGAGACGCCTCGGCAGCATCTTGGGCGCGGCGCAGTTTGGCTGCCGCGACCATTTGCATGGCCTTGGTAATCTTGCGGGTCGATTTGACCGACTCGATCCTGTTTTTCAGGTCCTTAAGACTGGGCATAAGGCTCTCCTATGTCCAAGTATCAGGCGAAATCTTTGGCGAAGGCTTCGACGGCTGCCTTGATCTTGTCCTCGGCCTCGCCTTTGATCTTTGGATCTTCCTTGGTGATGTAGTCCAGCACGTCAGACGCATTCGTGCGCAGGTGCTTCAACAGGCCTGCTTCGAACCGGCCAACATCCTTGACGGCGATCTTATCGAGGTAACCCTTTGTACCCGCATAGATCACACAGACGATTTCTGCGTTGGTCAGTGGCGAATACTGGGGTTGCTTCATCAGTTCCGTCAGACGCGCACCACGGTTCAATAGCTGCTGCGTGGATGCATCCAGGTCAGAACCGAACTGCGCAAAGGCCGCCATTTCGCGGTACTGCGCCAGTTCCAGTTTCACCGGACCGGCGACGGATTTCATCGCGTTGGTCTGGGCCGACGAACCCACGCGAGACACCGACAGACCGGTGTTCACGGCAGGGCGGATACCCTGATAGAACAGTTCGGTTTCAAGGAATATCTGACCGTCGGTGATCGAAATCACGTTCGTCGGAATAAAGGCCGACACGTCACCACCCTGGGTTTCGATGATCGGCAGCGCGGTCAGCGATCCGGCACCGTTGTCTTCGTTCAGCTTCGCCGACCGCTCCAACAGGCGGGAGTGGAGGTAGAAAACGTCACCGGGGTACGCTTCACGCCCGGGTGGGCGGCGCAGCAGCAGCGACATCTGACGATAGGACACGGCCTGCTTGGACAGGTCATCATAGATGATCAGCGCGTGGCGTCCATTGTCGCGGAAATGCTCGGCCATCGCCGTGGCGGAATATGGGGCGAGGTACTGCATAGGCGCAGGCTCTGACGCGGTCGCGGCCACGACGATGGAATATTCGATCGCGCCGGATTCTTCGAGGCGCTTCACCAGCTGTGCAACGGTGGAACGCTTCTGACCGACAGCAACGTAGATGCAGTAAAGCTTCTTCGATTCATCATCGCCAGCGGCATCGTTATAGGATTTCTGGTTCAGGATTGTATCCAGCGCCACCGCGGTCTTGCCGGTCTGACGGTCACCAATGATCAGTTCGCGCTGGCCACGGCCAATTGGGATCATGGCGTCAACGGATTTCAGGCCGGTCGCCATTGGCTCGTGTACGGATTTGCGGGGGATGATGCCGGGGGCTTTGACGTCAGCAACAAGACGCTTGGAGGCGTTGATCGGGCCTTTGCCATCCAGCGGGTTACCAAGCGCGTCAACAACGCGGCCCAGCAGCTCGTCACCCGCAGGCACGTCCACGATGGATTTGGTGCGCTTGACGGTGTCGCCTTCTTTGATGTCACGGTCGGAACCGAAGATCACAACACCGACGTTGTCAGATTCAAGGTTCAGGGCCATCCCGCGAATACCGCCCGGGAATTCGACCATTTCACCGGCCTGCACGTTGTCGAGGCCATACACACGGGCGATACCATCACCCACGCTCAGTACCCGGCCAACCTCGGCCACTTCGGCTTCTTGACCGAAGTTCTTGATCTGGTCCTTCAGGATCGCAGAGATTTCAGACGCTTGGATCGCCATTATCCGACCTCTTTCATAGTGTTCTGGAGTGCGTTGAGCTTGGAGGCGATCGACGTGTCGATCATCTTGGAGCCCACTTTAACGATAAGACCGCCAATGATGCTTTCATCGACGGTTTCTTTGATGGTGACAGATTTACCCACTTGGGCCTTGAGTGTTTTCGCCAGCTTGTCGGACTGTGCCTTGGTCAGGGCCTTGGCTGTGGTGACTTCGGCTGTGACTTCGCCACGCTCTTCGGCCAGACGGTCCTGCAGGACGCGGACAAGGTGCGGCAGAATGAACAGACGGCGTTTCGCGGCCAAAAGACCGAGCACATTGCCCGTGGTGTCGGAGAGTTCCATTTTCTTGGCGATGGCAGCAACCGCGGCTGACTGTTCTTCCCGGCTGTAAAGCGGCGAGGTCAGCAAGGTGCGCAGATCGGCGCTTTCGTTCATTGCAGCTTCCAAAGCTGCGACATCTGATTCGAGAGCCTTGATCGCCTTGCCTTCTTTGGCCAAGTCAAACACGGCAGTTGCATAGCGGTTTGCGATGCCTGTCGAAATACCAGCAGTTTCGGACACGTGTAGCCTTCCGATGTGTTAGGCCCGGCTTTATCAGACCCAGCGATGTGGGCAGCAAAGGGGCAGCTTGTTTGGCCCCCGTTTTCACGAAAGCAGCAAAATCCTGCGCGATGTAGCAGAGGTCCTATGGTGTCGCAAGCACCCTGCGACAAGAATCCGCTTCTGTTCTGCCCATACGGGTAAAGGGGTCGGTATGACCAGAAGAATTATGATGTCGCGGCTGGTTTTCCGTGTGCTGAAACGAAAAAACGCGCGAGACCTTTCGGCTTCGCGCGCTGTTTTCTGCATTTTGACTGATAGTGCGAGTCGGTCCTAGAACAGGTCCTGCCAGATCGTTCCATCGAAACATCGCAGCTTTGCGCTTGTCGCGTCAAAATAGATATCGCCAGCGGCGGCACTGGCGGGCGCGGCCCCGGGATTCAATCGCAGCACCTCACCGATCTGAACGTGACCGGTCGCCGCCGTGATCGTAATTGCGGTCGCCCAGGACGCGCCATCATCCGTCACCTTGATACTGAAATCGTCGTTTCCGGCGAGGCCCATCTCGGCCCGCCCCGAAAAACCGGTCTGATAAAGCAGTGACGCCGTGTCGCCAGCGCTGGCCTTATTGATCTTGACCTGATGCCCAGCGCCGTCGTTGTTCAACAATGTCGCGTCGCTGGATACGCTTAAACGATTTGTCGTGTCAGCCGTTGCGTTGATGCCCACGCCAGACAGATTGTCCAGTTCCGGTGAACCGCCTTTGGTGATCCATACGCCGCCAGAGAAAGCCTGCAACTCACCGATCCCGCGAACCCAAGCCAGCCAACCATCGCGCGGGGTCACGAATAACCAGCCGCCGCCGCGCCACGTGGCAATCATATTGCCCTGCCCTGTCCATGCGCCTGTCGGTGCGGTACCCAGCGCCCAGGCCTGTCCTTCATCTGCCAAACCCGGCGGCGTCGTGGCCCCGGTCTCTTCCAGTGTCAGTTGGACGATCATATCAAGCAACTCAATCGCTTCGTTATGCGTCACATGCTTTTGCGCTTGTGCAGGCAGAATGAATGGCAAGGACAGGTTTGGTGTTTGATCTGGCATGGAAAATTGCGCCTTCCGGGACTGAATGAAATCGCGCGCAGTATCAGCGTGGCAAGGTAAACGATCTCTTTCACGTCCGCCCGCCGTTAAGGCATTGCTTATCTAAACCATTTGTTAAGACCTGTCGGACACCAATGACCCGGGGCGGCAGTTTGGGACTATTCACCATGAAACGCGCGTTGATAACCGGAATTACGGGCCAGGATGGTTCATATCTGGCAGAGCTTTTGCTTGAAAAAGGATATGAGGTGCATGGAATCAAAAGGCGCGCCTCACAGCTGAATACTGACCGGATTGATCACATTTATCAGGATCCGCAGACCGATGATGCACGCTTCATCCTGCATTATGGCGATTTGACTGACAGTTCGAACCTGACACGGATCATAGCCGAGGTACGGCCAGATGAGGTCTATAATCTGGGCGCGCAATCCCATGTCGCCGTCAGTTTCGAGGCCCCGGAATACACCGCTGATGTGGACGCAATGGGCACTCTGCGGTTGCTCGAGGCGATCAGGTTTCTGAAACTGGAGAACAAGACGCGGTTCTATCAGGCCTCAACGTCAGAGCTTTACGGTCTGGTCCAGCAGATCCCCCAGACCGAAACGACCCCCTTTCATCCGCGTAGCCCGTATGCTGTTGCCAAGCTTTACGCCTATTGGACCTGCGTGAACTATCGTGAGGCTTACGGCATGTATGCCTGCAATGGGATCCTTTTTAACCACGAAAGCCCGCGCAGGGGCGAAACCTTTGTCACACGCAAAATAACAAGGGGCTTGGCGAATATCGCGATGGGACTTTCTGACTGCCTTTACATGGGAAACATAGATGCCTTGCGCGATTGGGGGCACGCGAAGGACTATGTGCGGATGCAGTGGATGATGCTGCAACAGGATACGCCGCAGGACTATGTCATTGCGACGGGCGAACAGCATTCCGTGCGTGATTTCATCGTCTGGACGGCGGGAGAGCTTGGTTTGAAACTGGCATTCTCCGGCCACGGCGTTGATGAGATTGCCACCGTCAGCGCCGTAACCAGCGATATGGCCGCGCATGTGAGTGTTGGCGATGTCGTGATGCGTATTGATCCCCGATATTTCCGTCCCGCCGAGGTGGAGACACTGTTGGGTGATCCGTCCAAGGCAAAGGCACAGCTTGGTTGGACACCGACAATTACAGCACGACAGATGTGTGCTGAAATGGTCGCCGAGGATTTGCTGACCGCACAGCGCCACGCGTTGCTGCGCCATCATGGGTTTGACATGCCTTTGTCCGTCGTTGCCTGACCAGATGCGCATCTACATCGCCGGTCACAATGGGATGGTGGGGAGCGCAATACTCCGTCGCTTGCAGGCGGAAGGCCAGGATGACCTGATCGTCGCAGATCGTGATGCTCTTGATCTGACCAATCAGATCGCAGTGCGCCGCTTTTTTGCAAGAGAGCGTCCGGAATTGGTCATTCTGGCTGCAGCAAAAGTAGGCGGCATCATGGCCAACGACACTTATCCCGCCCAGTTCATCTATGAGAATCTGATGATCCAGGCGAACGTCATTCATCAGGCCTTTGCCGCCGGGGTATCGCGTTTGTTGCAATTGGGATCATCTTGCATCTACCCCCGCGATGCAGCTCAGCCCATGACGGAAAACAGTCTGCTGCAAGGCCCCCTTGAACCAACCAACGAACCCTATGCGATTGCCAAGATTGCCGGGATCAAACTGTGTGAAAGCTATAACAGGCAATATGGCACCGATTACCGGTCGATCATGCCAACGAACCTGTACGGACCGGGGGATAATTTTCACCCCAAGAACTCTCATGTTCTGCCCGGGATGATCGCCCGATTTCACGAAGCTGCCCAACAGGGCGCTGAGGAGGTGCAAATCTGGGGCAGCGGTATGCCCCGCCGCGAGTTCTTGCACGTGGACGACATGGCGGCAGCCGCGTTGTTTGTGCTGAACCTTGATCGGGATACCTATGAAGCCGAAACTCAACCAATGCTTAGCCACATCAATGTTGGAACAGGCACCGATATCTCTGTTCGGGACCTTGCAGAAATGGTGGCGGAAATTACAGGTTCTAAGGGCCAGATCATCTGCGACACGACCAAGCCGGACGGCACGCCACGCAAGCTGATGGATACCACACGGCTGACCCGATTGGGTTGGACTGCCGCAATCCCGTTGCGCGAAGGGATCGTTTCAACCTATGACTGGTACCGAAGCCAGCTTATTTCTGGCCAAGATCTGCGGCATAGGTAAGGAAATCTTTGTTATGATTACGCCCGTTTTGTTGTGTGGCGGCTCTGGCACGCGGCTCTGGCCGCTGTCACGCAAGAGCTATCCCAAGCAGTTTTCGCCGCTCACCGGCGAGGAAAGCCTGTTTCAGGCAAGCGCCCGGCGGCTCCAGGGCAGCCTTTACCGCGATCCCGTCGTGGTCACCGCCGACCCATTCCGTTTCATTGTCGTTCAGCAACTTGCTGCGACCGGAATCGCACCGCAGGCTGTTCTGATCGAACCGGAGGGGCGCGACACGGCCCCTGCAATTCTCGCCGCCGCCCTGCATGTTGCCAGTACTGATCCAGCCGCGCTGATCCTCGTCGCGCCATCTGACCATGTGATCCCGGACCGTGACGCATTTGATCAAAGCGTCGCCGCTGCGATCCCCGCTGCCGAAGCCGGACAGTTGGTAACCTTTGGTATCGCCCCCGATCGACCGGAAACCGGTTATGGTTATCTGGAACTTGACGATGCTCCTGCGGAAGACATCGTTCCAAAGCCACTGCGATCTTTTGTGGAAAAGCCGGATGCAGCCACGGCTGCCACGATGCTGGCTGACGGTCGGTTTTTGTGGAATGCGGGCATTTTCCTGTTCAAGGCCGAAACGATCCTGAATGCATTTCGGGACAATGTGCCGGATATGGTCACGGCCGTGCAGGCGGCGACAAAGGGCGCAAAGGCGGACCTTGGTTTTTTGCGGCTGGCGCCCGATCCTTGGGCGCAGGCCGAAGCGATTTCCATTGACTACGCGGTGATGGAAAAGGCCAATAATCTTAGCGTGGTGCCCTACCGGGGAACCTGGTCAGATCTGGGTGACTGGGCGGCAGTCTGGCGCGAAACCGAACGCGAAGGGCTTTCACTGTCCGACACCGCCACGGCAATCGATTGCCAGAATACCCTTTTGCGGTCCGAGGTCGCCGAACAGGCAATCGTTGGCATTGGTCTGGAAGACATCGTTGCCGTCGCCATGCCTGATGCCGTTTTGATCAGCCATAAAGATCGGACACAGGACGTCAAACAGGCGGTCGCCGCGCTGAAAACCAAGAATGCCCCTCAGGCTGAAGCATTTCCGAAGGATCACAGGCCATGGGGTTGGTTCGAAAGCCTTGTCGTCGGCAATCGTTTTCAGGTTAAGCGGATTGTCGTGCATCCCGGCGCAGCCCTTTCGCTGCAGTCACATCACCACCGGGCCGAACACTGGATCGTGGTCGAGGGCACCGCAAAAGTTACCGTTGATGATGAGGTTCGCCTGGTCAGCGAAAATCAGTCAATCTATGTCCCGCTTGGCGCGGTGCACCGTATGGAAAACCCCGGCAAAGTGCCCATGGTGCTGATCGAAGTGCAAACGGGCAGCTATCTCGGCGAGGATGATATCATTCGTTACGAAGACGTTTATTCGCGGAACTAGTTGCCGCTGGCCTTATCCAAACCTACTAAAGCGCAATGCAAGAGGGGTTTGACACATGCGGGTCTTAGTCACTGGTGGTGCGGGCTATATCGGAAGCCACACGTTGCTTGAACTCATGGCCCAAGGGCATGAGGTTTGCGTGGTCGACAATTACTGCAATGCATCGCCAGAGGTTCTCGTGCGCATCCGCAGCCTGTCCAATGGCACATTGGTCGATCACATCGGTGATGTGCGCGACAGCGTCAAGCTCGATGATATCATGGATGGGTTTCAGCCGGAGGCGGTGATCCATTTTGCAGGGCTCAAGGCCGTTGGCGAAAGTCAGGAACGCCCGCTGCACTATTACGATATCAACGTCTCGGGCACACTTTGCCTGCTGCGGGCGATGGATCGGATCGGTTGCCGGAAGATTGTATTCTCATCATCTGCGACGGTTTACGGGGTCCCGAAATACCTGCCCTATGACGAGGCACATCCAACCAACCCCACCTCCGTCTATGGCCGGTCGAAGCTGATGGTCGAACAGATATTAACCGATTGGACAGCTGCGCAGGACGATACCACTGCGGTACTCTTGCGGTACTTCAACCCGGTGGGCGCGCATGCCTCTGGCCAGATTGGCGAGGATCCCAGCGACATTCCCAACAACCTGATGCCCTATATCGCGCAGGTCGCCATCGGCAAGCGTGACGCACTGACTGTCTTTGGCGATGATTATGATACCGCTGACGGGACGGGACTGCGGGATTACATCCATGTTGTCGACCTAGCACGCGCCCATGTGGCCGCGCTTGGCTATGCTGATAAGGCGACCGGCGCGCGGGCCTTTAATGTCGGAACCGGCCAGAGCTATAGCGTGCTGGATATGGTTGCCGCCTTTGAACGGACCAGCGGCAAGACGATACCCACTAAAGTCGCGGCGCGTCGGGATGGTGACATTGCCGCCATGCAGGCCGATGCCACACGCGCAAAGCATGAACTGAAATGGGTCACGGAACACAATCTGGATGACATGACATCCAGCACCTGGGTCTGGCAATCAGGCAACCCGAATGGGTACAAATCCTGAATTAGAGGACATCCGCAGTGGCCGTTCGCAACAGTGCCAACCCGTCGTTCAGTGTCTTGGCGGCACGCTCGGTTGTGTCCGCCTCTACATAAAGACGCAGTTCAGGCGCATTCCCGGAAGGTCGAAGATGCACGATGCGCCCATCATTCAGTGTCATCCGCAACCCGTCCAAGGTTGAATGATCTGCCTCGCTCCCCGAAATCTTTTTCAAAAAATCGGCGCGATTCTCTGCATCATTCGCCAGCGCATTCACCAGCGCAGCGGAACGTTCGGTAGGGATGTCCTGTAACCGGTCCGCTGCCGTAAACCGCGGTGGTTCTTGCGAAACGACTGCTGTCACGCCTTTCCCACGCGCGGCGCCAAGACAGCACAGCATCGGCAATATCGCATCGCGGGTGATTAATTTGGGTAGCGGGCCCCACGGACCCATTGCATCATAACCAAGCAGAAATCCCCCGTTCGCTTCATAGCCGACGACACGTGACGTGGTCTTGGCCATCTCGGCAATGACATAAGGCGATCCAATCTTGGTGCGGATCACTTTTTCAAACTTGCCACCAGCCTCGACGCCTGTGTTGGACGAAATCGGTGTGACCACAACCTCTGCCTTTAGCATCGCGGCCGCGATCTGGCCCAGCACGTCACCTGGCACGATCTGGCCACGCGCATCCGTCACAAGCGGGCGGTCACCATCGGCATCGGTCGAGACAATTGCGTCAAACTCCGCAGAGCTGGCCCAGTCTTTGAGTTGCTGGCGCACATCTGGCGCGACAGCTTCGGTGTCAACGGGAATGAAAACATCCGAAGAGCCAAGCACGCTCACCTCGGCGCCCAATCTCGTCAGCAACTCTGCCATCATGTCCCGACCGACGGCGCTATGAGCGTACAGACCGATTTTCATACCGTCGAGGGCGGCACCAAATGCGGTCAAATATCTGTTCGTGTAGGCATCGGCGACTGTATCATTTGCGACAACCGCCGGACCATCAACAGCAGTACTTTCTGCACCCAGATGGGCAAGTATGGCGCTTTCGTCGGCCTTCGTGATTTCGCCGTCCGGCGTATAGAATTTCAACCCGTTACGATCAGCCGGTATATGGCTGCCGGTGACCATGACAGCCCCGGCACCAGCGCTCATGGCCGCAAGGGCCAGTGCCGGCGTGGGCACTGCGCCGCACTTGGTCACGGCGACGCCTTGCTGTCGGGCCGCAGTGGCAACCATTCCGGCAATATCAGGGGACGAATCGCGCAGATCATGACCAAGATACAGACCTGTCCCGAGATCACATGATGCAATGAAGGCCGCTATGTGATCGTTCACGCATTGCGCCGTCAGCTCTGTCACGAGGCCCCGCAATCCACTGGTTCCGAATTTCGGCGGCATCGCACGCTCCTGTCTCTTGGATGCATGTCGTTCTAGCCTGCACGATGACACAGCTTCAACGTCGAAACCTCTACTATCGACTAAAATACACGATGTTATTGAGCCAATTGCCGGTCAAGGTTCACGCCTGCGCCCCAATTCGGACATCGGCAGGTCGCCCCCAAAAGACATCCTGACATCAAGCCATATTGGTTGTCGGTCCTGGGGGGGACCATCCATGTCATCATTCTATCTTGTAAACTATACGACCGCCGAGATTGATCTGGAAAGATCCCGGATTACCGATCTTGAAATAGTCGATAACAACGGTAATCCGGTTCTTCTGAGCACCACACGCTATGATGGGGTCCTGCAAAGCTGGCAAATGGATACCAGTTCTATCGCGCTGATCGACACGTTGAACTTTGACGGCGGCGACAGACCGGGCGGGACCAGCACGCTGACAGCGTTTGGCCCGGGCGGCGCAACCGGGTTGGTGACCGGTGGCGGAACCGGGGGGGTTCTGCAGACGATCACTCTACAATCTGATGGTACATTCGCGGTCGATAATACATTGGACACGTTGCCTGCCATTTTTGGCGGATTTCAGTACGGCGTAACGATCAATTTGGCGAGCGGTGATCAGGCCGTTTTTGGAGCATTGGCCGGCAATGCAGGTATCGCGCAACTCTCCTTCAACAGTACTGGGGCGCTGACTGATCACGCCATCATCCTGACCCCCGATACTGGGCATACCGGCAATATCGCCGCAGTGGCAAAAGCCGATATTGGTGGCACAAACTACCTGTTTACGGCCAACCCGCTCCAAAACGCAGTGACCAGCTGGGCTGTGGCACCCGACGGTTCGGTCAGCACCAGCGACCATATCAATCCTGATGAGGGGCTGTGGATCAGTGCGCCGAGCGTGATGCAAACCGCAATGGTTGGCGGTAGCACCTATCTGTTGCTGGGTGCTGCGGGTAGCAGCACCATCAGCGTCATGCAGGTCGGAATTGATGGCAGTCTGACCATGCGGGATCATCTGCTCGACAACCTGAATTCCCGGTTTGCCGGAATCACAGCGCTGGAGGTCGTCAACCATAACGGCCAGACTTACGTCATCGCCGCCGGGGCAGATGACGGTGTTTCCATCTTTGTCCTGCTGGAGGGGGGATACCTGTTGTCCCGCGCCCATATTGAGGACACGGTCGATATGGGATTGGATAATATCAGCGCCATTGCCGCGCGCAGTCGCGATGACGGTTTGGACATCTTTGTCGCCAGCAGCAGCGAAACCGGGATAACGCAACTGCGTTATGACAGCGGACCAACGGGCGTGACAACAACAGCGGTTCTGGCTGGCGGGCTGTTATCTGGAACGACCGGCAATGACATCCTACAGGGCCACGATGCCGATGATCTGATTGAAGCCGATCAGGGCGATGACATTCTGCGCGATGGTAATGGCAGTGACACCCTGACAGGCGGCGCGGGGGCGGATGTTTTTACACTGTCCCGTGATGGCGTGGCCGACACAATTACAGATTTCACCTTGGGTGAAGACAAGCTCGATCTGTCTCAGTGGTCGTTGCTGCGCGATATCAGTCAACTGACCTTCACAATTCAATCCTATGGAATGAATATCGCCTATGGGGATGAATTGCTTATCGTGCGCAGCGCTGGCGGGTCTTTCATCGACTACAGAGAACTGACAACTGCCGATGTGATCGGGGATGGCATGCGGTTCTCGACAACCATCGCGCCGGGATATCCCGGCCCGGCAACACCACCCCCCGATACCAATCCGACAGGCCCTGACGGTCCTGCCAACGAACCGGGTGGTTCAATGGATGACGGGGGTGTGATCGCCGTGGTCAAGGCAACCAGTTTTTCGGGCTTGCGGGATGCATTGACGGGTGGTTCGGGTTTGGCGTCCTTCAATGCGGCGCTGATTGAAGGAAGCGCTGGCAACGACAATCTGATCGGCGGTGACGGCATGGATATCATCATTGCGGGCGCCGGTGATGATAATGCTGCCGGTGGTGGCGGTGCCGACGTTCTGCTGGGTCGTGCCGGATCGGATCTGCTACGGGGCGGGGCTGGGGATGACCGGCTTTACGGTGGTGCGGGCGATGACCGACTAGAGGGTGATGCGGGCGACGACTTGCTTGCGGGCGGCGCGGGTGCAGACACGTTTGTATTCAACGGGGGAACCGATACGATCACTGATTTCACACAAGGGCTGGATCAGATCACACTTGATGCATCGTTATGGACCGGGTTGACCTCTGCGCAGGATGTGCTGGCGGTCTATGGCTCTTTCGACGGTACTCGTGCCACGATTGATCTAAACGATGGCAATGTACTGCATATCGATGGTATCACGAATTACAGCACACTCGCGCTGGATATCGATCTGTTCTAATGACCTAGTTCGATATCGTTGTTATCGTCCGGAACACGTTCACCAGCGTAAACGCAGGGCCGAGCGCACTTTCGGTACCATAGACAAGATCATTGGGCTGGATTGCAAATTGCGCTGCCGAAAACAACCCATCAGCGGATGTCAGATCAAGGGTAAAAACAACACGCTCCTGCGGTGGTCCGGCCCCGTCAGTGCGCACATCGCTGACATCATATTCACGTAGAACCAAAATGCCCTGCGGGTTAGCGCGGCCCGGGTTCACGCCGCCAACAATGGCCAATGCATCAAGAGCCGTCACATGATCCTTGGGAAACGGGTGAATGGCCTGCGTGCCTGTGGCACCCAATGACAGGAAACTGCGATCCTCTTGTTCGACATATACACGGTCGCCACCGCGAATGGTCGTATCAAGGCGTGGATCCTCCAGCAGCCGTTCATAGGCGATTCCATAGACGGTATAGCCCCGCGCAAGGCGAACCTGCGGGTTGATCGTATCAGGTGGAACGCCACCAGCCAGTGAAAGAAGGTCCAGTAGGCGGGTATTGCGATACTCCAGCGGATAGATACCCGGGGCACCGACACCGCTGACAACATTTGCCGTATTGGTGCGTCCCGGGGTCACGATCAGCTGAACCTGCGCGGATGGAATGGTCTGCGTCAGCTGTTCTTCGATCCGTGCACGGGCGGTCGTGGGCGACATGCCTGACACCTTCAATTCGCCGATATATGGCACAAAGATCTGACCACTTGAACTGACTTCAATATCCTGCAGCGGGGTCACGCGCTGCCCGGTTCCGGACAGTAAAGAGTTTTCCGATGCATCCCAGACAGTCAACTGCATCTTGTCGCCCGGTGCGATGATCAGGGACGTCGCCGACTGATTGTCCGGTACCCAACGATAACGCCGCGCATCTTTGTCCGGCCATGACTGCAGGGTTGGTAACGTTTCGCGGGTAACTTCGAAAACGGCAAAGTCGCGAACCTGCTCCACGCCAGTCTCAGTTTGCTGGACAGACGACGCCGCCAATACCTCTGACTGGAAACCTGCGCCGCGCGGGATGCCGCAACCAGCAAGGCTGAAACAAAGCAAGGCGGTCAGGACATATCGAGAAGTTTGCAGCATGATTCCCCCGTTATCGTCGAAAAACCATATCAGGTGGTTACAACGCACAACACCGATATTCCTAGTGTGCGGTCCGCTGGCTAGGCAAGAGGATTTGAATCGCGCACCCGATTAACCAATGATCCCGCGCACCCCACCCGTCTGGCCACGATCCAGCAGCAGATGATCAAGAATGACACAGGCCATCATCGCCTCGCCCACCGGCACCGCCCGAATGCCGACACACGGATCATGACGGCCCTTGGTCACAACCTCGGTGGGCGATCCGTCCATACGAATGGATTTGCGTGGCGAAAGAATGGAAGAGGTCGGCTTGACCGCAAAGCGCACGACGATGTCCTGCCCGGTGCTGATGCCGCCCAATATACCGCCCGCATGATTGGACGCATAGGCAGGCTGACCGTCATTCCCCATATAGATCTCATCAGCATTGTCGCGACCTGTCAGGGCGGCGGCAGCCATACCTTCGCCAATCTCCACACCTTTGACGGCGTTGATCGACATCATTGCTGCTGCGAGATCGGTGTCCAGCTTAGCATAGATCGGAGCGCCGATGCCTGCGGGCACCCCACGCGCGACAACCTCGATGATGGCACCGACCGAATTATGGTCATCCTTGCGCAGCCAGGCCAGATAATCGTTCCACTCAGCCGCCGCCGCAGCGTCTGGGCAAAAGAAATCATTCTGGTCGATCTGGTCCCAGTCCATGCGATCGCGATCGATCTGCTTGGTGCCCATCTGCGTCATGTACCCCTTGATCTGAACCTCAGAAGTAATTGATTTAATGGCTTCGCGGGCCACGCCGCCCGCTGCCACGCGTGATGCGGTCTCGCGCGCACTTGATCGGCCACCGCCCCGATAATCGCGCAATCCGTATTTCTGGTGATAGGTGATATCCGCATGGCCGGGGCGGAACGTATTGGCGATATCGCCATAGTCCTTCGACCGCTGATCAGTATTGCGGATCATCAACTGGATGGGTGTGCCGGTTGTACGTCCCTCAAACACACCGGACAGGATTTCAACCGCATCGGGTTCATTTCGCTGGGTCGTGTTCTTGTTCAGGCCGGGGCGGCGCTTGTCCAACCATTGCTGGATCATCGCGGGTTCCAGCGGCACGCCGGGCGGGCATCCATCAACGGTCGCCCCCAATGCCGGTCCATGGCTTTCACCCCAGGTAGTGAACCGGAACAGATGACCGAAACTGTTGATCGACATCGGATACCCCTTTGCTGTCCGCATGGGTCTAGCGGGCGTGACAATCAGGCTCAAGAGGTTTCCCTTGTCACCGACGCTGATCCAGCCTAGCTAGGGCACACCTCGGGGGGCCAGAGATGGCTGAGATGCGTAAGCGGACCCGTTGAACCTGAACCGGTTAAGACCGGCGGAGGGAAGGTATGGCACTCTCGCTTACCCCCAAATCCGCCCGTCGCATTTGGAGGATAAGATGCACAAGACCACCTATCTGCCAGCTGTTGCGGGACTCGTCCTTTGTGCTTCTGGCGCATTGGCAGAGACCCCGGTGCTGCAGGTCCTGACCTATGACAGTTTTACCAGCGAATGGGGACCGGGTCCGGCGATTGAAACCGCGTTTGAAGAGGTATGCAGTTGCGACCTGCAATTTGTGGGCGCCGGCGACGGTGCCGCGCTGCTCGCCCGGCTGCAATTGGAAGGGCTGCGGACCGACGCCGATATCATTCTGGGCCTCGATACCAACCTGACTGCTGCTGCGCGGGACACAGGGCTTTTCGCGCCACATGGCGTCGAGGCGGAACTGAGCCTGCCGATTGCATGGGAAGACCCAGACTTTCTACCATTTGACTGGGGCTATTTCGCATTTGTCGGTAATGCGGGCGAACCCGCACCGACATCACTGCGAGCATTGGCGGATAGCGACATCAGCATCGTCATTCAGGACCCGCGTTCATCGACGCCCGGCCTTGGGCTGCTGATGTGGGTCAAAACTGCCTATGGTGATGAGGCCCAGAGCATTTGGGCCGATCTGGCCGACAATATCGTGACAGTGACACCGGGCTGGTCTGAAGCCTACGGTCTGTTTCTGGATGATGAGGCGGACGCCGTACTATCCTATACCACATCACCCGCCTATCATCTGATCGCCGAAGAAGACGCCAGCAAGGTCGCTTGGGGCTTTGACGAAGGGCACTATCTGCAAGTGGAGGTTGCGGGAAAGCTGGCGAGTACTGACCAGCCCGAATTGGCGGACCAGTTTATGGCCTTCATGGTCACGGATGCATTCCAAAGCGTGATTCCGACCACAAACTGGATGTATCCAGCAGCGACCCCGGCTGATGGACTGCCTGATGGTTTTGATACGCTGCTCACCCCGACGAAAGCACTGCTGCTGCCACCGGAAGAAGCGGCAGCCACCCGCGATGCGGCATTGGATGAATGGCGCTCCGCCCTTTCTCAATAGCACCGCGGTGGCCCGGGGTTACTGCGTCAGCGATCGTCATCGTGCTGACGCTTGGCACTCTGGCCGCCGTGGCGTGGCGGGCAGAGTGGGACGATGGGATATCGGTCGCTGATTGGGCTGCAATCCGCTTCACCGTGTTGCAGGCGTTGGCGTCGGCCGCGTTCAGCACGGTTCTGGCCATCCCGGTTGCTCGTGCGCTGGCCAGGCGACAATTTGCTGGGCGCGGTTTGCTGATCACGCTTCTGGGCGCACCATTCCTGCTGCCAGTGATCGTGGCGGTCATGGCGCTGCTGACCATCTTTGGGCGGAGTGGCGTGCTGAATACCGCGCTGGGCGTGATCGGGCTGCCCACATTCTCGATCTACGGCTTCCACGGCGTCGTGTTGGCGCATGTCTTTTTCAATCTGCCGCTTGCCACACGTCTGATCCTACAGGGCTGGCTGGCGGTACCGGCAGAGCGGTTCCGGCTGGCGGCCACATTGAATGCTCCGGTCTGGCAGTTGCTTGAGCGGCCCATGCTACGATCGGTCGTACCGGGTACGTTTCTGGTCATATTCCTGATTTGCCTGACTAGCTTTGCCGTCGCACTGACGCTGGGCGGCGGTCCAAGGGCCACAACGGTCGAACTCGCGATCTATCAGGCATTGCGATTCGACTTTGACCTCGGGCGTGCGGCCCTTCTGGCAAGTGTGCAGTTTGCCCTGTGTACTGCCGCTGCATTGCTCGTCTGGCAGGTCAGCCAACACGATCAGCTGAGTGGCGGGCTGGATCGGACTGTGCAACGCTGGAACCTGCCCGCCCCGTTTGCCGACGGCATTGTGATCGCTCTGGCGGCCCTATTTCTGTTGCTACCGCTTGGAATGATCATCGTCCGCGGGATCCCCGGCCTATTCGATATGCCAATATCAATCTGGTGGGCTGCCTTGCGATCAATAGCAGTGGCGAGCCTGTCCGCAATTCTTTGCACCGCAATGGCTATTGCGCTTGGGCTATCGACCGATCGGACCGTCGCAATAATTGGCGCTTTGCCACTTGCAGCTTCTGGACTTGTGGTCGGCACAGGTGCGTTTCTGTTGGTCTATCCGTATGTCAACCCGGCCAAGGTCGCCTTGATCGCGACGGCGTTGGCCAATGCAACACTCGCGCTGCCTTTTGCATTGCGGTCAATTGCGCCTGCGATTGCCAGTGTGAGGCAGGATTTCGAACGGCTTGGTGCCACACTTGGTCTGGGGCCTTGGGCGTGGCTTTGGATTGTGGTTTTGCCGCGCATTCGCCGCCCACTGGGTTTTGGGGCGGGTATTGCGGCGGCGCTCTCAATGGGTGATCTCGGCGTCATCGCTCTGTTCGCCAACGAAACGCAAGAGACATTGCCACTGGCCATGTACCGGCTGATGGGCGCCTACCGGATGGAGGCTGCGGCGAGCGCGGGGCTTCTCTTGCTGGCGCTCAGCCTGCTGGCGTTCTGGCTGTGTGATCGAGGGGGCCGCGCAAATGCTCAGCTGTGAAAACGTCCAGATCAGACAGGGGGACTTTGTACTGCGCGCAGACCTTGCATTCACCAAGGAAACGATCACCGCGCTAATCGGTCCATCCGGTGCGGGAAAGTCAACATTGCTGTCTGTGCTTGCCGGATTTCTTGCGCCCTCGGCAGGGCGCATATTGTATGAGGGCACCGACATCACTGATTTGTCACCAGGCGAGCGGCCAATCAGCATTCTCTTTCAGGACAACAATCTGTTCCCGCATCTGACTGTTGCGCAAAATGCTAGTCTTGCCTTGCAACCGCGCCTCAAGCTGTCGGCGAAAGAGCAGACCAAGGTCATGCAGGTTCTTGATCAGGTCGGTCTGAATGGGATGGCCGACCGCCGGCCGGGGGCACTTTCAGGTGGCCAGCAAAGCCGGGCCGCCCTCGCGCGTGTTTTGCTGGCTGATCGCTCTGTCGTTCTTCTGGACGAACCTTTTGCGGCGCTTGGCCCTGGCTTGAAAGACGAAATGCTCGACCTGGTGCAGCAGACGCTGCTGAAGGCAGGCCGGACTGTCATCATGGTGACGCATGATCCGGCAGACGCTAAACAGGTGGCTGGCGAAACGGTGCTTGTCGCTGATGGCATTGCCGCCGCGCCAGTCCCAACGACAGAACTGTTTGCATCGCCGCCGCCCGCCTTGGCCAGCTACTTGGGGCAATCAGGTTGACCCCGCAACGAAAAAGGCCCGCCAATTGGCGGGCCTTTGCATTCCTAAGCAAATACAGCTCAGTCTTTTTTCTTATGCGGTGCCCAAAGACGCTTGTTCGTCAGATAAAGCAGCACTGAAAGGACAGTAAGGAAAATCACACCGGTCAGACCAGCCTGCTTGCGCGCCATCATCTTCGGCTCGGCCGTCCACATGAGGAATGCCGATACATCCTCGGCGACGTGGTGCAGGTCAGTCGCATGGCCGTCGGCATATACAACATCGTCACCATAAAGCGGCGGTGCCATGGCAATCCAGCTGCCCGGAACTTTGTGCTTGCCGTTCTCATCCTTGCAACTGTCAGGGAAACCACCGGCGGCAAAGGCAACGTTATAATAGCCGTCCATCGGATCGCCTTCCAGCGCGCATTCAGGTTCGTCCTCATAGCCCGTCAGCAGCGACGCAATATATTCAGCGCCACCCATACCCTTAACAAGTTGGTTGATCCCCGTGCCTGCGGGACCGTGGAAACCTGCCCGCGCCTTGGCCATCAGGCTAAGGTCCGGGGCGTTGGACAAGCTGGAAGAGGGGAACTTGTCAGCTGGTGTTGCCGGGCGGAAGTCACCTTCGCCATCAAACAGGCTCTGGTCAAAGATCTCGTAGAATTCGGCATAAGCCCGCATCTGATCTTCGGGCAAGCCAGGGCCACCTTCGTCAGACAGGTTGCGGAATGCGACGTATTCCAGCCCATGGCAGGCCGCGCAGATCTCGGTATAGACCTGCAGACCGCGCTGAAGCTGCATCTGATCAAAGCTGCCAAACGGACCTTCGAACGAAAAGTCAAAGTCTTCGATATGCGTTTCGACTTCTGCTGCCATGACCTGCCCTGACATCAGGGCAAGGGCCGTTGCAGCTGTCATTGTGAGTTTGCGGAACATCAGTCTTGGATCCTTTCTCACTCGGCCGGCTTGACCAGGGTTGTTGTGCCCCCGGTTTTCGGCGCGTAGTGCGCGTTGAAGTCGTCTTCGATAGTTGCTGGCGGCGTCAGCGGCTTTTCAATCACACCAAGCAGCGGCAGGATGATCAGGAAGTAAGCGAACCAGTAGGTGGACGCGATCAGCGAGATCCAGTCATACGGGAACTCTGCCGGGCGGGCACCAACCCACATCAGCACGATGAAGTCGACAACCAGCAGCCAGAACCACCATTTGAACATCGGGCGATACCGACCAGAACGGACGGTTGATGTATCCAGCCATGGGGCCAGTGCCATCACGGCGATGGCGCCGAACATGGCCAGCACCCCAAAGAATTTGGCGTCGATGATGCCAAAACTCAGGAACTGGACAATCTGCACGACCCACACATCGGCCGTAAACGCGCGCAGAATGGCGTAGAAGGGCAGAAAATACCATTCAGGCACAATATGTGCCGGGGTGGCCAGCGGGTTGGCAGGGATATAGTTGTCCGGGTGGCCAAGATAGTTGGGCATGAACCCGACGACCGCCATGAAGATGGCCAGAATAACCGCCAAGGCAAACAGATCCTTGATTACGAAATAGGGCCAGAACGGCAGCGTGTCTTTCTGCGCATCTTCCTTGCTGGTGCGACGCACCTCGACACCTGTCGGGTTGTTGTTACCTGTGGTGTGGAAGGCCCAGACATGAACAATCGTCAGACCCAGCAGAACGAATGGCAGAAGATAGTGCAGCGAAAAGAAGCGGTTCAGCGCCGGCTGACCAACAGCTGATGCGCCCAGCAACCAAGTCTGAACCGATTCACCAACAAACGGGATCGCCCCGAAAAGACCGGTGATCACGGCAGTCCCGTGGAACGACATCTGACCCCAGGGCAGCACATAACCCATGAACGCCGTGCCCATCATCAGCAGATACATCAGCATCCCAATGATCCACGTCACTTCGCGGGGTGCCTTGTAGGACCCGTAATAAAGCGACCGGAACATGTGGGCATACACAGCGACAAAGAACAGCGATGCGCCGTTCTGGTGGAAATAGCGGATCATATGGCCGCCATTTACGTCACGCATGATATGTTCGACCGATGCGAACGCCATATCGACATGCGGCACGTAATGCATGACCAGAACAACGCCGGTAGCGATCTGCAAGACAAGGGTGAAAACAAGAACAATACCCCAGATCCACATCCAGTTCAGGTTCTTGGGCGTGGGGATCATCAGTGTATCATACAGCAATCCGACAATCGGCAGACGCGAGTGAAGCCACTTTTCACCCTTTGATGTTGGTTCGTAATGGTCGTGAGGAATACCAGCCATGGCGCTCTCTCCTTAACCGAGTTGAATTGTTGTTTCGTCCACGAAGGACGCTACAGGAATGGGAAGATTGCGGGGCGCCGGGCCTCTGCGGATACGACCGGACGTATCATAATGCGATCCATGACAAGGGCAGAACCAACCGCCGAAATCGCCATCTTCGCCCAATGGCACACAGCCCAGATGCGTACAAACACCCATCTGAACCAGCCACACGCCATCTTCAGACAATGCACGGTTTTCGTCCGTTGCCGGCACTTCCCCCAGATTCTCATTGTAAGCATCGGGATCAGGAAGCGAGTCGACATCGACGGCCCGCGCCTCGGCAATCTCATCTTCCGTGCGCGCCCGAATGAAAACCGGCTTGCCCTGCCACAGCACCGTGATCTGCGTGCCGGGCTGAACAGCGCTGATATCAACACGGATTGAGGCCAGTGCCAGCACGTCCGCAGACGGGTTCATCTGGTTGACAAGGGGCCAAACCGCAGCACCCGCAACAACTGTCACGGCACCTGCAGTTGCATAGTATAGGAAATCCCGGCGTGTGCCCGAGTGTTCATCTGTATGTGACACGGGGTGATTCTCCGATATTTTTAGGGCGATTGCCCCCACAAGACAAAAGACCGACACAGCAGGCGGCCCATTCCGGCGCTGTTTAGCCATCAAAACATGATCAGTCCAGCGGACATTAGCGCGCATCCGTGGATGGTCCATACCAATGACCGAAATCCACGAAGACATCGTAAAGAAATGCCATCAATCCAAATCGGCGATTCTGATCTGTTGCGAAAGAATCATGCGCAAGCGATTGGCGCATAAGTCGTGTGTATGAGCCAATTTTTGCCGGTTTGGTGCCGAATTTCGTGTTTTGGGGCTGGATTCGTGTCAGGGCTGACACAAGCTGTTCGTAAAGCTTAGCGATCACTTAATGTTTTGTTGTCAGACTAGGCACTCGGACCTAACTCTTATTTCAAGACCACTCACGTCGGGAAACGTTGATGATCCGCGCAATTGCTGCCAGCATATGCCTAATCGCCGCACCAGCCGCTGCTACCGCAGAGGTTGAGTTAAGCTTTTATGGCGGAATCCAGTCTGCACCCTCATCTGACATTGCGATTCGCGGCGACGACGTGATTGCCGACGACGATTTCTCTCAAGACTGGGAGGGACGGTCGTCAAGTGCACCACCATATTACGGTATCCGCGCCACGCGCTGGCAGTCCGATACATTTGGCTATGGTTTGGACTTTACGCATAACAAGGTCTATCCCAAGAATGACGAGTTGCCGGCTGGCTACGAGGTATTGGAATTCACCGACGGTCTGAACACCCTCACGGTTAACGCCTACCGGCGCTGGTCTGGTGCGTTTGGTGAGGTAACCCCTTACGTCGGTGGTGGGCTGGGTGTTTCGCTGCCCCATGTGGAGGTGACAAGTGCCACGTCCGAAACATTTGGATACCAGTTAACTGGCCCCGCGGCGACCTGGATCGCCGGTGCCACCTACCCGATTAACGATCAATGGTCGGTCTTTGGTGAGTACAAGGGTACTTTTTCATCAAATACAGCCGATCTTGATACCGGCGGCACGTTAGAAACCGACATCGTTACCAACGCCGTCAACCTGGGTGTCAGCTTTAACTTCTGAACTCGCTTTTCGTTGAAATGGCGTTGTAAGAATTCCTGACCTCACTTTGGCTGCTATTTTCCTAAGCGACCTTGCCGGGAAACTTACCAGAACGGTTGCATTTTCATGCCACCGCAAGTGTTGGTTTAGTGCGAATTCCGACAAAAAAGAATCAGTGTTTGACTTCAAGACAGGTGTAACCGTTGGGCTTGCGTCACCTCCGTGAAGACCTGCGTTTCACATTCTCCAGCGATGCTCTAACTAGCGAAACATGCTCAGTTAAATGATGCTGCGATGTGCAGCATGGTATTTATCTAAGCCATACAAAGACCTCTCTGAGCGTAAGGAGCAACGCAGAGAATAGCACTCTTCTGGAACTGATCAGCAGTATCCAAATTCAAACGCTTGATTGATTTCTTGCAATACGGTATCCGAAATCAAACACTTGTTTGAATCGGATTGGCAAATGCGCGCCTCTCAGCTAACAAAAACGAACCCGGACGACAGCACGACCAAGGCCGAGCTGATCCACGCAGCCCTCAGACACTTCGGGGAGGATGGATACGATACGGCGTCTCTACGTTCCATTGTAAGCGACGCGGGGCAGAACATTTCATCAATCAAATACCACTTCGGCTCCAAAGAGGGCCTGTACGACGCCTGTGTGGTAACGGTTGCGCGGCGCATTAGCTTCGAGGGCCCAGGCGCAATGCTCGATTCTATTGCAGACGACCCACACAGCTTGACGCCGGAAAATGCGCGTAGCGCAATCCGGGTGATTATTGGCGCCGTTATCCGGGACGCACACCAACCGGAATCGCGGTCCGACACGAAATTCATGCGTCGGGAAATCCTGCTGGGCGGGCGCGGGGCCGACCTGTTTCTGCGCGAAGTACTTGGCGTACATATTGATCTTATGGCCGCGCTCTTGTGTCGCGCGGAAGATCTGCCCCCAGAAAGTCCAGCAGCACGCCTGCGCGCGCTTGGGATTATCGGGCAGACGACTTTCTTTCTGACCGCTGACATCCTGACAAAAAAGGCGATGGGATGGGATCGCCTCAGCAACCGCGTTCCCGAACTGATTGATGCGATCTATCCGATGCAACGCAACCCGAAAGCACTGGCATGAATTGGCGTGTACTATTGTTTATCCCCGCCATCGCGCTTGGGATCGGCGCATTTCTCGTGATCAACAACCGTGCACCCGCGCCAGCAAGCATAAATGACGAACGTCTGCTCGTCCCAGTTCGCGTAACCGAGGTGACCCTGAAACCTGTGCCGGTCTCGGTCACGGGATACGGTCGGGTCGAACCGGTGCGGACATGGGAAGGCATAAGCCAGGTTGATGGTCGCATAACTGAAACGACAGACGGGCTTGCCGTCGGTGGCTTTGTCTCTGAAGGTGAAGTGATCTTGCGTGTTGACCCACGTGACTACGAGATTGCGCGCGACCGCGCCATCGCCAATCTGGCGATTGCCGAAGCACAATTGGCCGAATTGGATGCACAAGAAGAAAACACAGCCGAGCAGCTTGAGCTAGAGAGCCAGATTGAAGAGGTCGTGCAGGCGGACGTGGATCGTCGATCAACGCTGGTAGAAAGAGGCTCCACAGCAATCGCATCGCTGGAACAGGCGCAGCGCGATCTGATTTCTCAGAAACGTCGCGTCCTCGATCTTGAAAATGCACTCGCGCTGTTCCCGGTGCAACGCAGCAGCGCTGAAGCAACGCTCGCCTCTCGCCGCGTCGACCTCGAAGAGGCCGAGCGACAACTGGCAAACACACAGATCATCGCGCCTTTCAACGGTCGTATCCTTGAAGAGAACGCATCGGAAGGTGTCTACATTCGCCCCGGCGACCGGTTGCTAACCATCGCAGCCATAGAAGCGGTCGAAGTGATTGCAGAAATCCAGCCCGCCGCAATGTCCGAGGCATTGATGCTTTTACTTCCAGACGCCGCGGACGTTATTGAACGATTTAACCCGTTTGAAGGGGACGCAGCCATAAGCGCTCTGAATGCGGCCGGCATTGAGGCTACCGTCATTCTTTCCCAAGGAGGAGAGCATCGCTATCCTGCAAAGGTCGTGCGTCTCGACGGGTCGGTTGACAACGCAACCGGAACGCTTGGCATCGTTGTGCAGGTGCACAATGCTGGCACGCCCGATGCCGCAACCAGGCGCCCGCCACTCACGAACGGCACCTTTGTATCCGTCCTTTTCCACGGAACAACCAATGAACCCCTTGCCCGTGTGCCCCGGTCGACTTTGATCGAAGAGCAGGATGGTGCGTATGTCTACGTGGTTGATATTGACACCCGGCTTGCCCGGCAAGACGTCACCGTCGCAGGGCGCAGCGCGGGGGATATTGTTCTTTCCAGCGGATTGGAGAACGGGGATATGCTTGTGCTGAGCCCGCCGGAACCTGCGATCCTGGGGGCGTTCCTCGCGCCAGTTGCGAATGATGAAGAGGCCGCGCATCAATGATCCGGTACTTCGTCTATCACCCGGTTGCCGCGAATATCCTGATGATTGCAGCCTGCATATTGGGGCTTTCAGTCTTACCTGATATCGAACGCGAAAGCTTTCCGGAGTTTACGCCCTCACGTGTGACCGTTGGTGTCACTTATCCTGGGGCCTCGGCCATCGACGTGGATGAGCAGATCTGTGCGGAACTTGACAGCGCCTTGAACGGCTTATCCCAACTGGACGATATCGAATGTCAATCAACCGAAGGCCGCGCGACGCTAACGCTTACCATGGTCGAAGACGGCGATATCTCGCAATTCTTCAACGATGCCCTGTCAGAGGTACAGGCAGTCCAAAACCTTCCCACTGACGCAGGGGAGCCCACCGTCACGATTGCGGGCCAAGAGGAGCAGATTGTGCTTTTGGCGGTGTCAGGGATCGACGGTCCGGGCGGGCTTCTACGATATGCCGACGAGTTGGCTGAGCGTCTGTCCGCGCTGCCCCTCGTCGCCGATGCCGCAGTGGGCGGGATCAGCGCGCAGGAATTTCGTGTGGCGCTCGATCAGGCAGCGTTGCGGCGCTATGGAATGTCGGCACGCGATGTGATCGACGCAATCAATGCGCGATCATTCAACGAACCACTTGGAACCGCGCAAACCGATGCGCTCGATGTCACCTTACGCTATGAAGGGGTGCGCCGGACCGCCGCGAGCCTGGAAGAGATTGTCATCCGCGAAACCAGCGCTGGCGGTTTCGTGCGGGTGTCGGATGTGGCTGAGGTCCGTTTGACCGCCGCCCAGCCAGAGCTGCAATCGTTCATCAATGGCTCAGAGGCCGCAACTGTCCGGGTTCTGAAAACTGGTACAGCAGATGCAATCGACGCATTTGCGCAAGTGCACGAGGTGATCGCGGCCGAAGAGGCCCGACTGCAAGACCCGTTTGAAATTACCATCGTCAACAACGAAACTGAAAACATTCAGGATAGAATTCGCGTCGTCGCTGAAAACACGATGATCGGCCTCTTGCTGGTTCTGTTTGTTATGTCGCTGGTGTTCAGCCTCAAAGAGGCGTTCTGGATTTCCGCAACACTGCCTATCAGTTTTCTCGGGGCGTTTTTCATCATGAGTGTTCTTGGTGTCACCATCAATATGATCTCGCTCATTGCAATGCTGATGGCGGTGGGCCTGATCATGGATGACAGTATCGTCATTGCTGACAATATCGACAAATGGCGGACCAAAGGCGGATTGCGACAAGCGTCTCATCGCGGCTCTGCTGAGGTTGCACCAGGTGTCTTTTCATCGTTTTTGACAACCGCGTGCGTGTTCACCCCCCTGATGTTTCTCTCCGGCGAGTTGGGCTCGATCCTCGAGGTCGTCCCCGTTGTGCTGCTGGTTGTTCTGGCGGTCAGTCTGGCAGAGGCCTTCCTCGTCCTGCCCAATCACCTCAGTCACGTCACAGCAGATCGCAACAAGCAAAGCCAACGGCTGGTTCCGCGCATGATCAAGACATTGACCGAGAGGGTCGTGTTGCCAATTACGCGCATCTGTGTGGAATGGCGCTATGCCACGCTTGGTCTGACATTTGGTGTGCTGATCGCCAGTGTCGGTTTTGTGACCTCCGGCATTGTAAAGGTTGTGGGCTTCCCCACCACAGAGGGCGACACAGTTGAAGCACGCATCGCACTCACCCCGGGATCACCGCTAGAGCGCACCGAAGCCGTTGTTGCGCGCCTGCTATCGGGTATCGAAACGGTGAATGATGATCAGAGCCCTCTGACGGACGGTGCCCAGCCACTTGTTGAACGGCTGTTGGTCCGTCATGCAACCAATCAGGACGTGCGCAGCAATGGACCTCATACCGTAACCGTCACCGTTGATCTACTGGAGAGCGCGCAGCGAAACATTTCAGCCGATGAGGTCGCGCAGCGCTGGGAGAACGAAACGGGTCATCTCACGGATATCTCACAATCAAGCTTCATCCAAACCTCCGGCACGCCGGGTGGGTCAGACCTTGATGTGCAGTTAGCTTCGCGCGATCTGGATCAGCTTGAACGCGCGACCGCGGATCTCTACGCCCGGCTGATCGCCCGGCCCGATGTCACCGGGGCGTACAATGATTTTTCGACCGGCCAAGCGCAGATTGAACTTAGTCTGAATGACTTCGGTGCCGCCACAGGATTGACGCCGCAAAATCTGACTGGCCAACTCCGCGCAGCCTTCTCCGGCTCTGAGACAGATGAATTCTCGCAAGGTTTTTCCGATATCGCGGTGCGGGTGGAGATTGCTGACACAGTACCCACAATAGCCGAACTTGAGCAGTTCCCCATTGTTCTGCCAGGCGGTGCAAGCACGCCACTTGCGCAAGTAGCTGACATCCAGTCGGTCAAAGGATACACGCAAATTACGCGCCAGAATGGTCAGGCAGTCGCGCGGATCATCGGGCAGATCGACCGAGATGTGACAACATCGACCGCAATCTCAAACGAAATCACCAGCGTCTACGCACCCCAGATCGCAGAACTTTATCCAGATGTCAGTGTCGGCATAGGGGGTGCGACCGAAGCGCAGCAAGAGACCCAAAGCTCGATCATCACCGCGCTGCTGATAGGGCTTGTGGGCGTGTATCTGATCCTTGCCTATCAGTTCCATTCTTACACACTGCCCCTTGTCGTGATGCTGTCGATCCCGTTTGCGATCATCGGTGTAATCATGGGGCATATGGTCGTCGGGATCGATCTGTCGATGCCGAGTTTCATCGGCTTTGCCTCTCTCGCCGGCATTGTCGTGAACAACGCAATCCTGTTCCTGACATTTTTTGAAATGGAAAGCGAAGAGAGTGCAGCAGAAGGTGCGATTGAAGCTGTGCGGCACAGGTTCCGCCCTGTGCTTCTAAGCTTCACAACGACTTTTGTGGGTCTCCTGCCTATCATCTTTGAAACGTCACCTCAGGCCCAAACGATGGTGCCGCTCGTGACAGCCGTGGCCTTTGGTCTGCTGTCCTCAACAATTCTCACAATCTTCGTTCTCCCTTCGGCACTCACGATCTACTTTGACTGGGCAAACCTCCAGAAATGGCGCGACAGCCGCAGTTACGCTGACGATCTTGATTTGGTGCCAGCCGAATGATCGGTGATCGCCGTACTTTTCTTGCCGGAGCGGCAGCAATATGCATCAGCGGATGCACAGAGCGTGGGGCTTTGGCCGCTTTGTCGACAACACCGGCACATCAACGGCAACGGATCATATCGGCCACCAACAGGGCGTCCTTGGACAGCGCGACCCGCTCGGATCTTCTGTCGTTCTCCGCAATTGATGTTGCGGTACCGTCGGATCGTGACATCGGTACGGTGCCTGTCAGCGGTGCGAATGCGTTTTCGGTTCTTGCGCAGCAAAACCTGCCCGATGAACAGGCGCTAAGGAATGCACTGCAAGCCGCACCGCGCAATGCGCCTCTCACATTGTGGATCCACGGCTACAACAACACCGCGGCAGAGGCGATTTATCGACAGGCGCAGCTTGTGATTGATGCCCGGATGGAGGGTGCGCAAATGACCTTTGTCTGGCCGTCCGCCGCCACCGCACGAGGTTACATCCACGACCGGGACAGCGTTCTGCACGCACGTCAGCCGCTATCGGACCTAATCGACATACTTCACCGCGTCTGGCCAGGTGAGATCGTGCTGGTGGCACATTCACTCGGCGCCTTCCTTGCGATGGAAACCCTGTCCTGGCGCGCAAAAGACGGGCGTCGCGCCGGCGAGGATCTCCTCGGGCTAGTCCTGTTGCAGCCAGATATCGCAACCGATGTATTCCGCGCGCAAGTTGCGACAACGGGCGCGCTGCCACGGGTGTCCATCATCGTCGCCTCCTCAGCAGATCCAGCCTTGCGTGTATCCGCCAGGGTATCTCAATCAGAGCAACGGGTCGGTTCGCATACTGACCCGGCCTTCTACACGCAACTTGGGTTTCAATTGCTGGATGTCTCCCACTTTGATGACGCCCGCCAACCCCATCTGGTGGCTTTCAGTTCACCAGCTTTTCTGACTTATCTCGGCCGCCTCCAACGGCCCAATCTAGGCTAAAGCAGAGACACTATGAATTTGGCGCGATCCGCACCGGATACACCTGACGCACGCAGCGGATTTCAGTCGGTCCGTTTGCTGATCCGCACCCAGCTTTGGGCGCAGATCCTGCTGGCTCTCGTTCTCGGCGTTGGGATTGGTCTTTTGCTCTCACCCGAAACCGACACGATCCTGACCGTGCCTGTCGACCGGGTCGGCAATCTCGGGGCCTGGCTGAAGTTGCCGGGTGGCATTTTTCTGAACATGATCCAGATGATCGTGATCCCGCTGATTATCTCGTCGATCGCGCTTGGCCTGACTTCAGCGGGCGATCCGGCCTTCTTACGCAAGGCCAGCACGCGGATTGTACCGTATTTCGTCGGTACAACGACCATAGCCGTGCTGATTGGGGCGGCCCTGGCGAGCGGGCTAGAGCCAGGATCATACGTAACACTGTCCGATCCGGTTGACCTGCCAGCCACGGCACCGCCCGTTACAACCGAAGATATACCATTTGCAGCAAGAATACCCTCGCTCATACCAACCGGCCTGACCGCCGCCAGCCTCTCGCGCGACATGTTGCAGATCGTGCTCATCGCGGTCTTTCTTGGCGTCGCGCTGGTCGCATTGCCGACAAAAACTGCCCAACCGATGATTGATCTTCTTGGGGCTTTGCAGGCCGTCGCGCTCAAAATCGTGTCCTGGGCGATGCTGCTGGCCCCAATTGCCGTCTTCGGATTAATCTGCGAGTTCGTGATGCGCGCAGGGCTCGACGCCCTACTAGGCATGTCCGCCTACATCTTCAGCGTAATTGCAGGGCTGGCGCTGCTTTTGCTGATCTATTTGTGTATCGTGACCCTGCTCGCCCGCCGCAATCCATTGCAGTTTGCCCGCTCCATCCTCGACGCGCAATTGCTGGCCTTCGCGACGTCCAGTTCCGCCGCAACCATGCCTTTATCCATGCGGGTGGCGCTGGACCGGCTCAACGTCCGCCCTGCCATCGCCCGCTTCATCATCCCCCTCGGCGCGACTGTGAACATGGACGGCACCGCGCTTTATCAGGTGGTGGCGACCCTGTTCATGGCGCAGATCTACGGGGTCGCATTGGATCCAGCGTCCTTCGCGCTCATCATCGTCACAGTCGTCGGCGCCTCAATCGGCAGCCCCAGCACACCCGGCGTTGGTATCGTGATCCTTTCAGGTATTTTGTCCTCCATCGGGATCTCTCCGGAAGGTGTGGCCATATTGCTTGGTGTGGATCGACTGCTGGATATGTGCCGCACCGCGGTCAACGTATCCGGCGATCTGACCGCCTGCGTGGTCATGGACCGGTGGCTTTCAGAACCGGAACGGGACACTTCCGCTTAGGGCACAACGCAATGCCACTACACCCACACTTTCCGCTTGCCTTTCCGCACGGATCGATTGAAGTTCGCGGTACTCAGGGGTGCCGCGTATTGCCGTGGCTGAGATGCGGGTGCCAAACCTGCGGACCCTCAAAGCTGATCTGGATAATGCCAGCGTAGCAAGGAGGACAGAAATGTTTGCAGGCGCGCAAGTCTCTCTTTACCCGATGACCGATGGGTTCATCGACACCATCCTCTCTTCACTCGATGCACTTGATCCCTGGCGCGACAGGCTGCGCATCGAAACCGATGATATCTCGACCTTGATGGTCGGCCCGCCAGAGGTTCTTTTTCCCGCCCTGCGCGATCTTTATGTCGCTGCGGCCCGGTCCGGCCATCATATCGTGTTGCGGACGACCCTGTCGCGCGGGTGTCCTGGCGAACCCGATGATCCGATCTGCCGGACCGACGCGATGGCCAACCCGTCAGAACCCTTGGCATCACGTCAGAAGACTGCCCTTTCTGCCCTGTCTGGCGCCGCCAAAACGGATCAGACCGCCGATGCGCAGTTTTCGCTTTATGTCTTGGGCGCGGGTGATCACATGGCAGAGATCAGGGGCTGCATTGATTTCCTCAAACAAAGCGGCACGTTTGACCGGTCCAAGAATTTCTGCACCCGGCTGACCGGGGATGCAGGTCCGGTCTTTGCCACGCTTGAGCAGGCATTCTGCCAGTTCGGGCCGCCCAATGGACATGTCACGATTGACCTGACGGTATCCGCAAACAGCCCAAGCAAGCGCTGATCCCATGGTGCAACCCCTGCCCCGCCATCCCGGCGGAGGGCTGGCCCGCGGCATTCCTGCCGCCCTCAGCCTGCTTAGCGCCTTTCTGATCTGGGAACTTTATGTCCGCCTGTCGGGGATTTCGCCCCTGATGCTGCCTGCACCGTCGCGAGTGTTGAGCCAGATCGTGCTGAACCGGACGATGCTGTGGGACAATACGATCCCCACCCTGCGGGCGACTTTTGCGGGGTTCGCGCTGTCCCTCACCGTAGCCTTCGGGCTGTCGATCATGCTGGATTTCATGCCACGGGTGCGGCGGGCCTTGTTCCCGATCTTTGTTGTCAGTCAGACATTGCCCCTCGTCGCCATCGCACCTTTGGTGGTGCTCTGGTTCGGCTTCGATCTGACGCCGAAGGTCCTGCTGATCGCGCTGGTGACGTTCTTTCCGATGCTGGTCGCCCTGGTGGATGGTTATGCCGCAACCGATCCGGAGATTGAAAACCTGCTGCGGTCCATGGGGGCCACACGCCGCGTCATTTTCCGACGCGCGCGATTGCCTTCGGCGATGCCCTATTTCTTTGCCGGGCTGCGGATCTCGATCACCTATGCGGTCGTGGCCGCGATCTTTGCGGAATATGTGGGGGCGCGGGCCGGTCTGGGGATCGTCATCCTGAACGCGAAAAACAGTTTTCGGCCCGATCTTGTGCTGGCGGCTGTTGTGATCAGCTCTTTGCTCACCCTGATTTTTTTTGCCTGCACCGCGCTGATACAGCGCTCGGTCCTGCGCTGGCGCGACCACGGGGACGGCGCATGACAGTGCTGAGCATGCAGAACATCCGCCTGTCGCTGGGTGAGACCCCGGTGCTGGACGATATCAGCCTGCACCTGAACAACGGCGAGTTTGTCACGCTTCTGGGGCCATCAGGTGCAGGCAAATCGACGATCTTTCGGCTGCTCACCGGGGCCCTGACCCAGGATGCGGGTCGCGTGACATATGACGGCAATCCCCTTGCCGAAAACCCGCAGCGCTTTGCCTTCATGCCCCAGCGCGACGCACTGCTGCCATGGTGCCGGGTTCTGGATAATCTAACCTTGGGGCTAGAAGTGCGGGGCTTAGCCCGCAAGGCAGCGCGCGAACGGGTTTTGTCGCTCTTGGATGATTTCGGGTTGGCGGGTTTCGAACGGCACTACCCGGCCCAGCTATCAGGTGGCATGCGCCAGCGTGCGGCGCTGTTGCGCACCGTGGTGCAAGGCCAGCCCGTGCAGCTTCTTGATGAACCCTTTGGCGCGCTTGATGCGCTGACCCGGACCCAGATGCAGACATGGTTCGAAGAACGCTGGCGCACTGCACGCTGGACGACGCTCCTGATCACCCATGACGTGCGCGAGGCCGTGGCGCTGTCCGACAGGATCTACGTCCTGTCACCCCGTCCTGCCCGCATCCGCGCCGAAATCGCGGTCCCCGCACAGCGCCCACGCCTTGGGCAGCCGATCACGACAGAGGCACATGCGCTCGAGGCGCATCTGCTGGACATATTACTTAACCAAACCGGAGAAACCTGATGAAACACCTGATCACAGCCGCATTTTTCTGTGCCGCCCTTCCCGCCACGGCGCAGGAAAAGCTCAGCGTCGCGCTCGACTGGACACCCAATACCAACCATGTGGGACTATATGTGGCACAGGCGAAAGGTTGGTTCGACGATGCCGGTCTTGATGTCGATATCCTGCCCTATACCGATACCTCATCCGGGGCACTGGTTGCGACCGGCATCGCGGAATTCGGCATTCTGAGCGCCGTTGGTTTTCACACCCAGCGCGCCGCCGGCGCGGATATGACCGCCGTGATGGCGATTGTGCAGCACGAGACCGGGCGATTGGTCTTCAATGGTGAGCGCGACAATATACAACGCCCGGCTGATCTGGACGGCATGATCTACGCAGGCTTCGGCAGCGCGTGGGAGGAAGCGCTGATTTCAACCATTATCCGCAATGACGGGGGCGAAGGCGTATTTGATACGGTAACGCTTGGGACCTCGGCCTATGAAGCGCTGGCCAATGGCCGTGTTGATTTCACGCTTGAGATCAGCACCTGGGAAGGCGTGAACTCGGTTCTGCTGGACAGGCCGCAACGCGCCTTTCGCTATGCTGATTACGGTGTGCCCGATCAGCACACAACGCTGCTTGGCGGCAATAATACGTGGTTGGCCGCAAACCCGGATGCCGCGCGCGTATTTGTTCAGGCAACACAGCGTGGATATGAATTTGCCCAAAACAACCCGGCGCAAGCCGCCGATATCCTGATCGCTGAAACTGCCGGTATGCTGCCGAACCCGGCGCTCGTTCACGCCTCAATGGAGGCACTGGTCGCGGGCGGATATCTCCAAGAGCCGGGCGAACCCGTTGGTGTCATCGACGACGAGAAGATGGAGAGCATCAATCGCTTCCTGTTCGATGAAAATATCCTGCGCGACGAAAGCGGCATGCCGCTATCTACAATACCCGATGTGTCCAACTGGTTCACCAACAAATATCTGGCGCGCTGATTTCTGAACACCCCTCAGCCAGTCGACGGCAATATGCCCAGAGTTGATCCGCATTACTTACCAAGACCAAAAGGTAAGGAGAAGCTGACTTGTCAAACAAGGCCGGACAGCGCTTAATCGGTTAAGCGGCTGCTGGATTCATGTCTGGCGGATTGCTGTTGTAACCGCAGGGCGCCGTCAGGTGATCCGCGAACGCGGCAGTAAGAACAAGTCAGCTGTTTTGCAGGGGGTCAGGGGTGGCTCGCTTGAGCCGGAGTTCGGATCAAGAGTGCCTCAAAAAAACGATAAATGTCGGAAATCGCAAAATGGCTCAGTGAGGCCAATCTGGAAAAATACGCCGAGACGTTTCGCGCCGCCGCCATTGAGATGGATGTGGTCGGAGAGTTGAGCGAGGCGGACCTGATTGAACTGGGTCTGCCGCTGGGCGACCGGCGTCGTCTGCGCCGATTACTGAAAATGCGTCCTCCGACAGGCGTCGGCAGCACAACTGCCACCGACATAGCAACAATGACCGCTGAACATCGTCAGATCACGGTGCTGTTTTGCGATCTCGTCGGTTGGACCGCCCTGTCCAGACGGCATAATCCTGAGGATCTGAGCGATGCCTTGAATGAGTGCCGCGCGCTTTGGACCGCAGCGATCGAGCGTTACGATGGCTTTGTCGCGCAGCATCTGGGCGATGGGCTGATGGCCTATTTCGGACACCCGCAGGCCCATGAGGACGACGCGGAACGCGCCATTCTTGCCGGCCTTGATATCGTTGCCGCGATGGAGCAACTGCAGCAGTCAAAGGCACGCTCAATCAACCAGAGCCTCGCCATCAGGGTCGGCATCGCCACTGGCAAGGTGCTGGTTAACAAAACCACCACCGGCGCCCTGAAAGAAGTGGACGTTCTGGGCTATACGCCCAATTTCGCCGCCCGCCTGCAGGCGCTTGCCGGCGCAAACTCCGTCCTGGTCAGCGCAACAACAGCATCGCTCGCCCGGCACCGCTTTCACTTTGCCGAACGCGCCGATGTGGAAATCAAAGGGGTTGAAGGCAAGGTCAGCATCTTCGAGGTGATCCGCCGGGTCCGCAGTGATGAGGTACTGGCCAGCTATGTTGACAGCCTGCATTTGCCGGTCGTCGGGCGGATGCACGAGATCGGGCTGCTGGAAGATCGCTGGCATGCATCACAGCAGGGCGAAGGGCAGGTTGTGATCCTGTCTGGTGAGGCTGGCATTGGCAAATCGCGCACTGCTGACACGTTGTTTGAAAAGGTGAATGGGTTTGGAACCATCCGCATCCGACTGAACTGTTCGTCGTACTATTCCAACAGTTCGCTGCATCCGATCGTCGACTATGTTCTGACCCGCGCCTCCATCGCCGATAACGATCCGCCGACCGAAAAGTCAAAGAAGCTGAACAGCTTTCTTCTGACGCGCAACATCTCTGATGAGCAGGATCATTTGCTGTTCGCCGACTTGCTGTCGATCCCGGGTGAAATCGAACGCCTGCCGACCATGTCGTCAGAGCGGCAGAAAAAGGAAACCTTCAAAAGCATTGCAAAGCTTTTGCTGCACGCGGCTGATATTCGCCCGACCGTGATCATCTTCGAAGACGCCCATTGGGCCGATCCCACATCGCTTGAACTGCTTGAGGCGCTGTCGGTGCAGGTCCAGTCCCGCAGCGCATTGCTGATCGTCACCACCCGGGATGATCAGGCTATGCCCTTCAAAAAATTGCCCAACGTCACCAGCCTGCAACTCAGCCGTCTGACCCGGTCACAGGCCAGTGAAATCATCCGCAATATCTCTCCTCAGGTGCCGTTGGCCGACATGCTTGTCGATCAGATCCTTGAAAAATCAGACGGTATTCCACTGTTCCTTGAGGAAATCACAAAGACCGTCTGCGCCAATGTCAGTACCGACGACAATGCCGACCCGGCGGACACGTTCGGACAGATGTCCATTCCGGCGAGCTTGTATGATTCCCTGATGTCGCGTTTGGACAGCTTTCCCGAAATGCGGAACACGGTCGGTTGTGCTGCAACCATCGGCCGGGAATTTTCCGGTGCGCTTCTGGCCGATGTCCTGAAGATTGGACAGCAAGAGGCCCAACGCAGATGTACCATCCTGATCGAAGCCGGCCTTGTCTTTCAACATCGGCGCCGGTCAGAGGCGAGCTATATCTTCAAGCATGCGCTGGTTCAGGATGCCGTCTACGAAAGCATGACGCGCAGCGACCGCAAGGCATTACACGGCAAAATCGCCGCCAGCCTACAAGGCGCATTTCCGAACGTGGTCGAACAGGCGCCCGAAATCCTGGCACAGCACTACGACCGGGCTGGCGACGCTGAAAACGCGGCCACTTACTGGGAAAAGGCCGGCCGTTTCGCGATGGAGCATTCGGCCACCAAGGAAGCAACCGCACATCTCAAGCGGGCGATCGACATCCTTGACACACAGCCCGACGAACCGGCCCGCATCCGTCGCAAGATGTCTATGCTGACGGCCTACGGGGCCGCCCTGACCAGTGTGAAAGGCTACACCGCGTCCGAAACGGTAGACGCCTACCAGCGGGCCTGGGCGCTTTCAGAAGCATTTGATGATCCATCCTATTTCCACGAAATCATCTATGGGATGTGGAATTCCGCGCAGGTCGGGTCCGACTATGACTATGCGCAGTCGCTGGCAGACATGTGTCTGAAATACGCCAACAAGAACGGCGATGATGTATCCTGCCTTGTGGCCTATAACCTTTGCGGTGTGACTGCAGTTCTGCGCGGACAGCATGAAAGTGCAGGCAAGTATCTAGAAAAATCTGTCGAGATTTATGATCCCGTCCGCTTCCAGTCTCTTGCGCTAAGCACCGGCGAAGATCCGGGCGTGGAAAGCATGTCGTACCTGGCATTGAACCGTTGGTTCGTTGGCGATGCTAAGGCGGCCCTCGGTTGTGCAGATCGCTCAATCACAATGGCCCGGGAACTGGCCTATCAGCATTCGCTGATCTACGCGCTGTCGATGACGGGTGCGTTGCTGCACTTTGTCTCCATGCCCGATGACCTGATCCGCCGGGCCGATGAGATCATCAGCCTCGCCAAGAAGCAGGATTATCCGTTCTTTGTCGAATGGGCGCAGAACCTGAAGGGCTGGGCGCTGGTCGAAAACGGCCAGCATGATGAAGGCGCGGCCCTTATGGCCAACAAATGGGATCAGGGATTTTCAAAACTGCTGTTGTCCAAGGTCTGCCTGCGCACCGGGCAGATTAACGAAGGGCTGGATGGGATCGACAGATTGATCGCAAGCCAACCCTGCTATGCCCCCGAGGCGCAGCGGGTCAAGGGCGAGTTACTGCTGCTGGGGTCGGATGAAGACCGTCAACGGGCACGGCAGTGTTTTCTGGACGCTCTGCGTATTGCCAAAGGCCAAGGCGCTGCATCATTGGCATTGAGGGCCGCGATTAGTCTTGCCAGATCAGAGACAATAGTGGGAATGTCAGACGAGACGACCGATACGCTCAGGCAGTCATTGACGGCTGTGAAAGACAATTTGGTTACTCGCGACCTATTACAGGCAAATGAATTATTGAACGCACGCATGAAAAGGATTTCCACGGATGCATAATGCTGAAGTCGATGACCGCTTCGCTGCCGAAGCTGAGGCATTGCAGACATTTACAAAACTGGCCCGTAACGACCAGACGCTTCGGATGCACAACGTGTCCGCCGATCAGCTTTTCGCAAAGCAGCTGACGCCGACATCGTATGATCGCCAGACCTTGTTTCATAAAATGGCGCGCCAGGAACCAGCGCTTTTCGACGATTTCCCTGACCCACTGCAACCCACCACCATGGGCGTATTTCAGAACGGTGCCGACGGGGTGGTCAAACGGCTTTTGCGCAGTGAAAGCACCGACAGCTATCCGGTCCGGTTCGGGCGCGGCGACAGTCAGCAACACCTCACAATCTCGGAGATAATGCGCCGCTGGCGTGCGTCTGGCACTGTGCTCGGGATTACCGATCTGCCGGTCAGGACCAGCGATCTGGGCGACATCTTTGATCAGGATTTTCTGGCCCCTTGGAACATGATGCCGCTGGCGAGCGCTGCGATCAAAGAATTGGAGATGCTGACCTCGGTGATCAGTACGGCCGGTAAACTGACCGATTCACATTCCGACGACATGGCAGTTTGCAACCACTGCTTTGTCGGCAAGAAGCTATGGTTTGCGTGGGACACATATGAAGGGCTGGAAGCCGGGATCGAGGATGTGGAGCGAGTCGAGGTGCAGGGCCGGGCGGCATTCTCACTCGAACAGTTTTTGACCCTGGATGAAGCATTCTGGTTCTTTGTCGAACCGGGCGAAACGATCTTTCTGCCAGGCAAGTACACGCATCGCGTCTATACGCTGGAAGACTACATTGGCGTGGGCAGTTTCTACGTCAGCTTGCTGAATGTGCTTCACACCGCATCACGCTGGCACATCAACGGCTCGCTTTGGGACAAGGACACCAGCGACCAGAAGGGCCAGCTTGTCGATGACCTGTTCATGATCGCAACAGAATGCCTTGCCGCACTTGATGATGCCGATCCAGAGCTGCGACAGGCTTGGGGCTGCGATGCCATACCCGATGCGATCCGGCATTGGGAAAACGCCTACGCGCCGCGCATTACGGGACGTCCATCAATGAAGGCATTTGTCGGCGCCATGAAAGACGCCGCACAAAGGTCGTGAAAATGCGTTTGGGGCCAGCATCGCTGTCGGGCCCCAAAATCATCCTCTTACTTATGAGGGTTCTTCCGCGTTGGCGCTTCTTCATCCGGCTGTGGCGGTGCCTCTTCCGGGGTCTCCTTACCGGGTGTTTTCTTGGTGGGATTCTTTTTCTTCTTCGTCGGCGTCTTCTTGGTGCCGCCGCCACCCGCACGCAGGTCATGCAGGCATTTCAATGCCGCTGTGATATCCTCGATCTGGGCAACTGCAGAGTTCTGGGATCGAAGCAAAATTTCTTCGATTTTTCCAAGATGCTCCGGTGACAATTCGCTCAGGTCTGTTTCAAGTACAAATAATGTAAGATCGCTCAAAGCCATTCTCCTTTTAACTACATAAGAGCATGCTTCGCTCGTGACGCCCGGTCAAGTGAATAGAACAACGATCATTTGCTGGAACGGCCAGCAAAATACTTTAACCTCAACAATGCGGGGTGCGGCTGGGCATCGTCTGCACCATAGATGGAGATCCGCTTGCGACCTGACGGCTTTGATTGCACAAATTGCCCCGGCTATTGCTGCACCTATGACGAAATTCCGTTAACCGACGCGGATCTGGCCCGGCTGTCCGATCACCTTGGTGCAGCGCCGGACGATGTCATCACCCGGCACACAAAATATGGCCAGTTTCACGGCAAAAGCCGGTATCCCCTTCTTCTCAAACACAAACCAGACCGGCATTTCGGGACAATCTGCACGTTCTTTGACGAAGAGCAGCGACGATGCACAGTGTATGAGGGCCGCCCGGATACTTGCCGCAATTACCCCCATGCACCGAATTGCGGGTACTACGATTTTCTGGTCTTCGAACGTCAGTTGCAGGGCGACGATGATCATGTGGCCGTCACCCGCTAGATGTCACGGGGCTGAACTGACGTATTGATGTCACATCCGCGCCATTGTCAGCACATGATCCAACATCACGTTTGCGGCGCAGTTTCCATCAAGGGTATCACCGCCAAATGCATCGCTTCGGTTGTTTGATCCTTACCGGTTTTCTATTGCTGGGCGGTTTCCCCGCAACGCCGCAGGAGGCGGTGCAATCCCCCGCTGAAATCGGACCGTCAGGCGACGCCTATCTGAACGCCATCAATCGGAGCGGCATTGATCCCAATGTCGCCTATTACGATCCCACCGCGGCGGTCCCCCCACTGGAAACGGCACAACAACCCGAACCGGAACCTGATCGCTCGGACCCAAGCGGTATCAATGGCTACAACATCAGATGGCCGTCGGCTATTGTCGCTGCGCTTATCATCGCTGGCATCATCTATCTTTTCGCGCGCTTTGGCGGCGGGTTCCTGGTGGCATTGAACCCCGATGCCGACAATCCGGACCTAAACATCCGTCAGGGCCGCAGAAACGCCAAAAAACCGTCAGATGCGCCACCGCGCAGCCTGAAGGAAATTCTCAGCATGGCAGACCGGCGCGATGCGCTGGTTGCATTGGCACAGAATGCGCTGCGTGTCGCTGTCACCGCCAACGGGCTTTTGCTGCAGCAAAGCTGGACAAGCCGTGATGCCCTGCGCCGTCTTCCCGCCGACCAAAGCCATTTGGCGGCCCTGCGCAATCTGGTTCGCGCCAGTGAACGGGTCCAATTCGGCGGACGCGATGTGACAGAACCCGAATTCAAGGGTCACGTCGAACAGATCAGCCCGCTGTTTCGGGAGTTGTCGCGATGAGTGACAGCACAAACCAGCCCAAGGCCACGCCATTACGCCCCGAAATGCTGTTCATCGGCGTTTTTGCTGTGCTTTGCCTTGCCGTGCTGTGGTTTTTCTCAAGCCAGCAACAACAGCAATTGCGCGGGTCGGCCACCGGTTTTGACGGATTGCAGGTGTGGCTGTCGAGCGAGGGCCACGACGCCAACAGCTTTGCTGGTGGCTGGACGATTGATGCGGATACGATCGGCCTTCTGGTGATGCCGCTTTACGATACGGATCTTGGCGAAGACCGGGTTGCCCCGCAAACCAAGGAAGAGCTGATTTTCCAGCAAGATGAATATGATCTGGACCGGTTTGGCATCGGACGCAGGGCTGATCTTGTGCAAACCATGGCGGTTCTGCCCAAATGGCGGACCGGCCTGCGCCTGACCGGGCTGGGCCATCCCGCGCTTTTGGTTGACAGAACCGCCGCACAAAACACGCTACAGGATGTGGCCGGCGTATCGGTCGGCAAACTGCGGCACATACCGCGCCCCTTCAATGACTTCGCCTATACCGCAATCGATGGAACCCGCCTGACGGCACGGCTTTATGTGGCACAGGTCTTTGACGGCAACGGTTGCGCTCCGATCATCGGCGATGTCGGTGAAATGGTTCTGGGCTGGTGCACGAGCGGCGGTGGCGCCGATGTCCTCGTCCTGTCCGATCCGGATCTTTTGAGCAATCACGGCCTGCGTCTTGGCGACAATGCCCTGATCGCGGCGGACCTGCTGCCCAGCCTGGCGCAAGACGGCAAGATCCTGATCGATTACAGCCGTAGCGTCTGGATCACCGAAGACAGCCAGGTTGTCGCCCGTGACAGGACATGGGCCGATCTGAAGCGGTTTTTCGAATTTCCATTCTCGGTCCTTTGGTTGGGTGGCGCGATCCTCATGCTGATTGTGCTGTGGCGGGCCGGGTTGCGTTATGGCCCCATCGGTATGCCACAATCGAAACTGGGCGCCAGCAAGCTGCAGGCGATTGCGGCCCGCGCCCGCCTGATGCGGCTGACCGGTCAGGATGGGGCACTGCTGTCTGACTATGTGACGGCAAGGATCACAGCCGTCAGTTCAGCCATCTTTGGTGCAGCCTATCCGGGGGCTGCCGCAAAGGAAGCGGCATATCTCAAATACATCGCCCGCTCTGACCCGGCGCAAGCCGAACACCTGAGCAACCTTCTGGCCGAAATACGATCTCTGCCACCACAGATTTCATCCACACAAGCCATCACCTACGTCAACGCCTTTGAACGAACATTGGAGCAACTCGCCCATGACACTTGAAACACTCAGCACCCGCGCCGATGCCCTGCGGGACGAGATCGCCAAAACCGTCCGCGGTCAGGAAGAGATCGTCGATATGCTTTTGGTCGCGCTTTTCGCGCGCGGTCACGTCCTGCTCGAAGGGCCGCCCGGCACTGCCAAGACCCTGCTGGCGCGCAGCTTTGCCGCCGCCTTTGATCTGGATTTCGGACGCATCCAGTTCACGCCCGATCTGATGCCGGGCGACGTGCTCGGCACCTCGATCTTCAACTTCCAGACCAATGATTTCACCCTGACCAAAGGGCCGGTCTTCAGCCAGGTCCTGCTGGCCGACGAAATCAACCGCGCCCCGCCCAAAACCCAGGCGGCCCTGCTGCAGGCGATGAACGAACGCATGGTCAGTATCGACGGCACCGACCATTCGCTGGGCGACGAATTCATCGTCGTCGCAACCCAGAACCCGATTGAACAGCAAGGCACCTATCCTTTGCCCGAGGCGCAGCTGGATCGTTTCCTGTTCAAGCTGGTTGTCGATTTCCCGCCCGAAGCGGTTGAGATGGAAATCCTGCAGGCGCATGCCGCTGAACCGATCGAATCCCGCGCCTCGATGGACGGCAAAAACAAGGTCATGGGTGCCGAAACCCTGGCGGAAAGCCGTGCGGTAATCGACAGCATCATCCTGAAAGACGACATTCTGGCCTACATCCTGCGACTGGTTCGGGCAACGCGCGAGAATGCTGAAATCTCCTACGGTGCCTCCACCCGTGCGGCAGATGCCATCGCCACCGCTGCCCGCGCCGCTGCCGCGCTGGCTGGCCGGGACTTTGCCATCCCTGACGACGTGAAACGCCTGTTCGTCCCGGCGCTGCGCCACCGGATCGTGCTTGGCCCGACAGCGGAAATCGAAGGTCGTAACGCCGTGCAGGTCCTTGAAAACATTCTTGACCAGATCGAGGCCCCCCGCTGATCCGTCCATCCCGCAGATTGCTGATCTTCGGCGGGGGTGCCCTGCTGATGTCACTGCTGGCGACCTTCGTCGGCGACGCGCCCATGAGCGCGGCAATTGGGCTGTGGGTCATCCTTGGGGCCGCAGTCATCATCGATCTTGCTCTGTCCCTGTCGCGGGGAAAGGCCGTCGCGGTTGACTATCCACCAGAAGTCTTTGTGGGTGAAAATGTCGATCTGACCCTGACGGCCCAGAATGCGCCCAAAGGCTTGAAAGGGCAGATCGAATGGCCCGACGGCCTGTCAGGCGAACTGGACATCACATTCGCCCCGGCCGCCAAAGGCACCGCTAAGGCAAAGGTCACCTGCCGCGCCGTACGGCGGGGCACATGGCGCTGCGATCATCTTTGGCTCCTCTGGTCGTCCCGCTTTGGCCTGTTCGAGTTTGTGCCAAAGGTCCCTCTTGGACTGGAACTGAAGGTCGTACCGAACATTCGGCTGATCGAATCGGGCCAGATCACCACGTCGGTCAACTCAGCACTGTTCGGGATCAAGGAAAACCGCGCCATCGGCGAAGGGTCGGAATTTCACCAGTTGCAGGATTTCGTGCATGGCATGGACGTCAAATCCATCGACTGGAAACGCTCCGCCCGCCGCCGGTCACTGGTGGCCAAGGAACTCAGGGCCGAACGCAACCACCACGTCATCATCGCGCTCGATAACGGGTATCTGATGCGCGAAGAAATCGGCGGCATGCCCAAGATCGACCATGCGATCACCGCCGCCTTGGCGACGGCATGGGCCGCAACCATTGGCGGTGATCTGGTGGGCTTCTATTCCTATGATGTGCGCCCACGTGTCTTTTCTGCCCCAGCACCCGGACGGCTGGCCTTTGCGCAGATGCGCACGCGCACCGCCGATTTGTCCTATGTCAGCCGTGAAACAAACCACACACTGGCCATGACAGAGTTGAACGCGCGAACACCCAAGCGCAGCCTGATTATCGTCTTCACGGATTTCGTCGATACGACCTCGGCCGAACTGCTCATCGAAAATATCGGCATCCTGGCCCGCAGGCATCTGGTGATTTTCGTCACCATGCGCGACCCCCAGCTTGAGGCGCTCACCGGCGAACCACCCGCTGACATGGCCGGGGTCGCGCAACTGGTTTCCGCCGATCAGTCGATCAATGAACGCCGCATCGTGCTGGAACGTCTGACCCGGCTTGGGGTGACGGTGATCGACACGGAACCGGGCAAGGTCACCGCGCAACTCATCTCGCACTACCTCGAAATCAAAGCCAAAGAGTTGATCTGATGGAAAAACCTGATCTCATCCGCTCGGCCCGGTTTCGCAAGGAACGCGAAGAGGACTGGGCGCGGCTGGAAAAACTGGTGGCCAAAGCCGAAAGCCAGGGTCTGCACCGGATGAGCTTTGACGAGGCGCGCGATCTCGCCGCCCTCTACCGCGAGGGGACGACATCGCTGGCCATCGCCCGCGAAATCTCGCTCGACAAGGCGCTGCTGCATTACCTCGAGGCGCTGACAGCGCGCGCGTATCTAAGCGTCTACGCCCCACAGGAAAGCGTGCGTGGAGTCTTCAGCCGGTTCCTGCGCCGCGGCGCACCGCAAGCGATGCGACGGTCATGGCTGTTCATCGCGCTTGGGTTCCTTTGCATGGGGCTGGGTGCGCTGGCGGGCTATCTGCTCTATTTCGAAGACCCGGCCTGGTACTATGTCATGATGCCGCCTGAACTGGCGGGCGGACGGGGACCGGACGCATCAACGTCCTACCTGCGGTCCGTCATCTATGACGAGGATCCTGATGCCTCCGGGCTTGGGGCCTTCGCGACCTTCCTGTTCTCGCACAACACGCGGATCGCGATTTTTGTCTTTGGGCTGGGTGTCTTCCTTTGTGCGCCAGCCATCGCGCTGACATTCTACAACGGGCTGATCTTCGGGTCTTTCATCGCCCTTCACGTCGATCGGGGGCTGGGCTGGGATATCGCCGGTTGGCTATCGATTCATGGGGTCACTGAACTATCCGCCATTTGCATCGCCTGCGGCGGCGGGCTGCAATTGGGGGCCGCAATCCTGTTTCCTGGCCAACTCAGCCGGATTGAATCGCTCAGGCAAGCCGGGCGAGATGCCGCAAAACTCGCCATCGTGGCCGCCGTCATGCTGGTCGCCGCAGCACTACTGGAAGGGTTCGGGCGGCAATTGATCCAGGATATGAACACACGTCTGGCCATCGGCTGGGGGATCGGGCTGCTTTGGCTGCTCTGGTTCGCACTCGGCGGGAGGGCGCGGTCATGAAGTGGCGGCGGCGGGAAAAGAAGAAGCCAGCGCTTTACAACAGGGACGAGCTGATGCCGCCCGAAGGCGTGCCGCTGCACCTTGAGGTCGCAGGCGTCGGCGCTCGCATGGCAGCCCAGATCACTGACATCCTGATCACCGGGATCGGCGCCATCGCCATCATCATTCTTTTGGTGATGATCAATCTGACCTCACCACAGACATTAGGCGCGGTGGGTATGATGCTCTTTTTCATCATCCGCATCCCCTATTATGTCCTGACTGAACTTGCGTGGAACGGGCAGACGCTCGGCAAGAAGCTCATGAAAATCAAGGTCGTGTCACATGACGGTCTGTCGCTCAGCGCGCATTCCCTTGTCGTGCGCAACCTGATGAAAGAAGCCGAGATCTTTTTACCCGGCACCCTTGTCCTGACACTTGA
This sequence comes from Yoonia sp. SDW83-1, assembly GCF_046762885.1. Taxonomy (NCBI): domain Bacteria; kingdom Pseudomonadati; phylum Pseudomonadota; class Alphaproteobacteria; order Rhodobacterales; family Paracoccaceae; genus Yoonia; species Yoonia sp. SDW83-1. The sequence continues at coordinate 60,248 of NZ_JBKQXO010000010.1, read as the reverse complement.
TGCGGCTTCTCCGATCTCATCTTTGATCGCATTTGCCTGGATCATCGGCACCCTGCTCGTCCCGGTGCTGAACAAGCGTCGGCAGCGGTTGGGCGATATGATCGCAGGCACCTATGTGATCCACCTGCCGATGCCGGTCCTGCTCAAGGATCTGGCGCAATCCGTACCGCAGCCGCAGTTGAAAAAGGGCAAATTCACCTTCCTGTCACACCAGTTGGACCATTACGGGGCGTTCGAATTGCAAACGCTTGAGGATTTGCTGCGCGCGCAGGAAAACCGGACCAGTGCCCAGATGAACGCCCACCAGAACGCCACGATTGAATCCGTCATCGAAAAGATCAGGCGCAAGATCAGCTATGCCGATCCGGTCAGCGCGCCCGACAGAGTCGCCTTCCTGCGCGCCTTCTACAACGCCCAGCGCGCGCATCTGGAACAGAAGCAATTGTTCGGCGAACGTCGCAAAAACAAATTTCACGCAGAACAAGACGATGAGAAGTGATGCAGTTTTGCTGCAACCCTGACCCATCGTCATTTTCATGCCTTTTTTCGGCATGATTATTCGCCGATGTAGCAACGGAAATATTCAAACGCCGTCCAAATGTCCCTGATCCGGGCGGACCTATCAACGAAAAAGGACCCTTTATGACAAGCAACCCTTCCCTTTCCGCAAATGCCGCACTTGGTGTCGGTCGCATCGTATCGGAAAGCTTCTCGATCCTGTTCCGCAACATCTTGGCGGTCATGATCCTTGGCTTCATCCCGTCTCTGATCGGGCTTCTGATCTCGGTCTTTATGAATGGGGCCGAATTGACGCTCGGCATCGGATCCGCAGACCCATTTGCTGCCGGTGACCCGTTTGCAGGTCCATCAATATCCGGCATCGTCATCTCAACTGTGCTGCAGTTGGCCATTCAGGGGATCACAATCGCCCTCTTGGTACAGATGGCCTATGACGCCAAGCTGGGTAACCCGGTTACGCCAGGCAAGTACATCTCGCCTGCGATCAAAGCTGTTGTTCCCATCGCCGTATTGTCGCTGGTTATCGGTATCCTCGCCGGTATCGGCTTTCTGCTGCTGATTATCCCAGGCTTGATCATCTATGCGATGTATTCGGTCACTACCCCCGCCATCATGATCGAAGGGGTCGGCTTTGGTGGCATGAGCCGTTCGGCACAACTGACCAAGGAATACCGCTGGCCAATCATCGGTGCGCTGGTCCTTTTGGGCATCTGCACAATCATAATCGGCATGATTGTCGGATTTGTCGTTGGTATCATCGTTCCGATTTTCGGCACAGGTACCGTTGGCATTGCCATTGGCATTCTGCTTTTTGCAGCCCTGAATGCGTTTATCTACGGTCTGTCCGGCATCGGTTCGGCCCTGATCTATGCCCGCTTGCGCGAGATAAAAGAAGGCATCGGCATCGACAAACTGGCAGCCGTCTTCGACTGATCAGCAGCTTTAGATAGTTGAATTCGGGCCACCATCCTCTGCTGGATGGCGGCCCGTTTCGTTTCAGTCGAGGGACAGATAAGTAGCTGGAACCTGATCAGTCAGCCAGACACCATTGTCCGCCTGAAAGAATAAATGACCATCCTTTGACATCTGGCCTGCTTTGATCTGCAGGATCACAGGCTTACCATGGCGCATACCAACTTTGATTGCGGTGTCGGTATCCGCCGACAGATGTACCTGCTGGCGGCCCCCGGGCAGCAACCCATTAGCCATGATCGATGCGACTGATGTGGTGGCAGTACCGTGATACAAGACATCGGGCGGTGTCACAGGCACCAGTCCCAGATCAACCTGCACGGAATGACCCTGCGCCGCACGAATACGCTTTTCGTCATCGGACAGGCTGAACCGCTTCTTGTCGGATGTGGCGACGATCTCGAACAAAGTCTCGCGCGTCATGGCGTTGTCCGTGCCTGCCAGCGCCGCCAGCAGATTGTCAACATCCACCCATCCCTGGGGGTCAAGAACCAGCCCGATCCTTCCCGGGTCATGGCGGAGCACGAGGCTCAGAAATTTGCTTGCCTGTTTCATCGTTCATGAGGGCGGCCTATCGCCGCCCTTTCCTTTTCTTCTTGTCCATCCAGAACGGCGGGATATCCCCGGCCATTATGCAGCCATAAGGATCAATGTAATCGTCGATCTCGGCCAGCCCGAACTGGTCGATCTGGCGCACGACCGACGCCGCGTTCTTGTAGGACGACGGCAATTCCGACGCATCCACGGCACCCGCGGGAAAGCGGATATCAAGGCCCGCCGTTTCTGCGGCAAGCGCCTGTTCCGGTGTCACCTCACCCAGCCGCCGCTTGTGTTCAGAGCGCGAAAAGTTGCGCCCCGCCCCATGCGGCGAAAAGCCCAGCGCATGATCCGCATCCTTGCCTTTCACGACCAGCACAGGCTCGGCCATGTTCAGCGGGATCAGCGTCAGACCCGTCGCATCATGGGCATAATCGCCCCAGGCCGGGGTGGCACCCTTGCCGTGGTAGTACAAATCACCCCGCCTGAAGACGAAATTATGTTCGTTCCAGAACCGATCACCCGGCTGGGCCTTGGATCCTTCCACGGTCGCTTGATGGATCGCGTTATGGTTCGCCTTGGTCCATTTGCGGATCAGTTGCAGGGCGGCCCAGTATTCGCGACCATCCTCACTATCCGCCGGGATCCACGCGTTCTGCTTCAGCGTCGCGGGCGACAGGCGCTTGCGGTATTTCTCCGCCACTTCCATCCCCAGCTTGTAAAGCACCGCCCCCGGCCCGCGAGAGCCGTGGTGGGTCACAATCGCCGTCCGCCCGGTCTTGCGCGACCGGCCGACGAACAGGAAATGGTTGCCATCGCCTTGGGTCCCCAGATGCTCGACCGCCATGCGCAACACTTTTGGATTGTTCAAGAAACGGTTTTCCCTGAATTCATCCATCAGATTTTGCGACATAGTGAACCGCTTGCCATTGGGTCGCCCGCCGGGCCCGAAATGCGTGACCTTCTCGGCGGCGTCCAGCACCGCTTTGGGGTCAATCTCGCCCATATCGGTCATCATGACGGAACAACAGATATCCGCCGAATGCATGCCGGGATGGATCGCATTGCGGGCCGCCACGACACCGCCCACCGGGATCGTCCCGACAGGACCGGCAGGGCAGGCATCAGGCATCACTGCGGCAGCCGCGACCGTGGGGGTGCGGATGACAGCCGTCATCGTTTCGCGCACCTGTTCCAGGTTCTTGACCTCGTCAGCATCGTCCGACGCTTCGATATTGAAATGAAACGGCACATCGCCCGCCTTCTGCAAAGGCAGCGTAGGCGGAGGAGGCGGCGGCTTCATCGTATCAAGCTTCGCCCTGATCTGATCCAACTCATACCCAGCAGCGGCCGCAGCCTGCGCAATTTCCAGCGCACGGCCAAATTCCTTGCCGGGTGTATGTCCCCATTCCTTGAGGGTTTCACCTGTGATTTCTACTTGTGTCATTTTACTAACTCTTCCGTATCCAAACGGATCCATTCGGTATTTTTCATATCAGGTTCAAAGCGTTGCGTCTGAAAGCATTCGGAGAACTCAGTTCCAACGACCGCACCGCAGATACATATTCGGGTCGGGCCATCGTCCCCGTTGATCCCGCAGCAGCCGATAAGTTTGTGTCTTGGCTTGGTGTACTTCACCATTTCGGAAACGTCCCCAAGACTGGCAAAGCTACCGGGGACGTCTAATTGAGTTCCTGTTTCCTTCACGAAAACTTTCCGTAACTCCAAGCTCGGCGTTAGAAACCAGCCCGACGCAATGCCAAGACCATCGGCATGGTTCTCGCAGTGTTCAAGGAGCTGCGGATAAGTCACAATCGCTCGAACAGGATTGCTCAGGAAAGCGTGGCATATCCTGCAGGCAAGCACATATCTCGTTGGTTCTCTCATCTCATTCACTCTCAAATCAAACCACGACCGGAACAAGGCGTTTGCAGGATGATTTTCCGCCACCGGATTGCTCCGGGCTGGGGTTGAACCAGCACAGGCCTGATGGCCCAAGCCCGTTTGGGCCTCGCGTCTACCTGTAATCCTGCAGGCATTTCCAACTCGTAGGTCCGGGGGACAAGGGTGCGTGAGATGCGTTTCCGCGACGATTTTGGGTCGATGTAATCCCACGGGCATTCCCCCGGTTGTTTCCTTTCTGTTGCGATGAGGCACGGCCCGGTGATGCCGCAAGGCGCCTCGTTGAATCCTTTTGGCTGGAAGGGCAGGGTTCGAACCTGCGACCTGCGGTACCAAAAACCGTTGCTCTACCAACTGAGCTACCTTCCAATATTGGCTCGGCTGGTAGGGGTCGAACCTACGACATCCTGATTAACAGTCAGGCGCTCTGCCGCTGAGCTACAGCCGAATAGTGGAGGACAAGAATTCAGTGAGACGCTGACATTTTGGCTAGATGTAGTCCCACAGGCATTCCTCCGGTTTGGGTGGTCAGGGATAGAGGATTTGAACCTCCGGCCTCTGCAATCCGAATGCAGCACTCTACCAGACTGAGCTAATCCCTGGCCGTTTTGATCCCGAACGGGGCCGTCATGGGCGGTACATTTTTAGCACCGCTCGATTTGGCCCCGCAAGGGGGTGATCAGAAACCCCGGCGACAAGAAAAGGTGAAACGTTACGCGCTCTCTCCGCTGAGCTACCCTGCAATGGAAGCAGGGGTGGGATTCGAACCCACGACCTCGACATTCGTAATGTAGTTCCAACCAGCATTCGCCAGGGTTTGGTTTCGGGTCCGGCAACAAGGGTACAGTGAAACATTCGCGCTCTACCAACTGAGCTACCCTCTCGGGGCGGGACTCGAACCCGCGACCACGACATTAAGAATGTAGTTCCACCAGCATTTGCCGGATGTTTCGGGGCTGGCGACAAAGGGTAAAGAAACGTTTCGGGGCCCCGCCCCCATGTCCGAAGATATGGTTTTCCGTCTGGGCGTGTCGCAAGAGGGGAGTTGAACCCTCGGGTGATCCCGCTTTGGTGCGATGTAGTTCCTTTGGCATTCGCCAGTGATTTCGGGTCTTGGCAACAAGGGTTTGATGAAACAGCTTACGCGCCCGTGATCTGCAAGCAGAACCGGCATCGCGTCCTGGATGTAGTTCCATCGGCATTTGCCAAGATGTTTGTCTTTCGGTCCCGGCGACAAGAGTGGGTGAAACGTTCACTGAGCTACATCATCTGCATGATGGCGAGAGTTGAACCCGCGACCTCCGGCCCGTGCGGACCGGCGCTCTATCCCTGTAGTTCCACCAGCATTCGCCGGGTCAGTCATTCCTTTCTATTCCAGCAGCCTTGCGACCGCCTCTTCCAATCTCATTGGGGTGAAGCCGGTGGCATCCACCCCCACATTTCCACGCCGTTTCCCCGAAACAAAATCAGGTTTGTGCGTATGGCAATGCAGATGCACCGCCCCTCTGTACCAGCCGTCCCACTCCTCGATCGGATAGTGAAACAGGACCGCGCGGGTCTTGTTGCATTTGACCCGCATGTAATCCGCGCCCCAGCCATTGGGGTCATGATTGCCCTGCAGGCGGACGATCCGACCGTTCAGGCGTTTCAGATATTCCTCACCCGGCCCACCCCGAAAGGCAAAATCACCCAGATGATATACCGTGTCCCGCTGTCCTACGACCGCATTCCAGTTGGCGATCAGTGTCCGGTCCATCTCATCCACATCTGCAAACGGGCGGTTTGCCAACTTGATGATATTGGCATGCCCGAAATGGGTGCAGCCCGTTACAAAATCAGTCATTCCCTTTGTTCCTTCGGTTGGGTCAGGCGCAACCGCCTGACCCGTTTTCAAACCTCCACGGCCTCGATTTGACCAGCCCAGTGGTCCGGACCCATCTCGCCGCTCGCAAAAGCCGCGATCTGGTCAAAGACCGTGTCCGAGAACCCGCCGATGTTCAGCACATCGGCACGCTCTTTCGCCTGGGTCGTCCCGTATGGGGCGATGTCGATGCAGACCAGTTTGGCCTGCGGGTTCCGCTGTTTCAGCTTCTCCCACGCTTGCATCATCACCGTCCCGGCATTGCCGTACTGGTTATGCGCCCAGGACTGGTTGTCCGAGACGATGATCACCAAATCCGGGGCACGCCCCTTCTTCAGCAACCATTGCAGCGGTGCCGCACAGTTGGTCCCGCCGCCCCACTGATCCGCCAAACGCGCCGCGTTTGTCAGGATCGTGTCGCGTGGTTCCAGCCGCGTCTCGCGCACCTTCACCTCGAACGGCAGCACCGTCGCGGACGGGTTACGCCGCAGCACAGCCGCAGACACCAGACCAGCCACATCCACGAACCGGGTCGCTGTTGTGGCCCCCTTGCGGAAACCGGTCACAGCGCCGGACATGGACCCGGACACGTCCGGGGCGACAACCACCTGACCGCGCAGCTTTGGCACGTTTTGCACCGAAAGCTCCATCGCGTCATGCAGCGCCTCCCGGATCTCCTCCGGCATCTCCGCCGACAGGGCCTGGTAGGCCGTCATCAGCTGGTACGGGAACACCCGCGCCTTGGCGATCAGGTCCGGATCACGCAAACGATCCGCGATCATGCGCCGCATCTTCGGCAGGGCCAGAACCCCGTGCCGCAGGAACGTGTTCAGGTTCATACGGGTCATCTGCCAGGATGCGTTTTCAGCGATCCCTGCCCACTGCTTCGTGGACAGCTCAATCTGCGTCAGCATCTGGAACGGCACATCCGGCACGCGGCCACGCCCCGTTTTCTTGAACCGCAGGAAATCCTGCACATTTTCCGGCAGCAGGGCCACGTCACTCGGTTTCCCGATGATCCACGCAAAGAGCGCTTCACGCGCCTTTGACGCAGGCTTCGGGTGGACCATCCTGATCACATCCGCCAGCGACGGGTCGTTACCCACATTGGCCTGCAACAGCGCCCGGTCGGACGCATTGATCAGCCAATTCGCGACCATCCGCTTTGGCGCAGAGCCAAGCGATTTCCGCCCGGTCTGCCCCGACCGCATGACCTGCACAAAGGTGCGCAGCATCTTCCCGTTATCCACAACACGCCCGAAAACGCGCTGAAACAGGATCGGGTCACGGCCCGAAAGCACCGCCAACAGAACCGCAGGCATATCCTTCATATGCCCTTCGGTCCGGGTATATACCGCCGCCTTTGCAAGGAAGGACGGATCAACCTTTTGCGCCAGTTCCAGCGTGCGGGACAGCTCCTGCATCGGGTCCTGGTAGAATGTCTGCCCAAACGTGCCGGTCATCGCCAGCTGCGCCAAGGCATGCGCATCGGAATAGGTGTAGGCCGGTGCCCCCGCCAGGTTCTTGGCAGAAGCCGCCGGAAGCAACCGGCCCTTCAACGATGCAAACACGGATTTGTTTGCCATTTCTCTCTTGTCCTTCTCTCTTTCAGTGAGGCTGTTCTCGCTGATTTGCACCGCCGGACGAAGAAATAACGAAAATGCTGTAACGCACTGTTTTTATTTGAGTATTTTTGGAAGAATGAAATAGTCAGTCAGAAAAGCGATTGAAATGTATCGCATCTTATCTGTATGGATAACATCATGAAGAATAACGTGGTCATCGGCTTTCTCGGCACGAATCTGGATGCGGGCAAACGCCGGCGCTGGCGCCCATCCGTCCAGATCGCCGAACATGCCGATTTTCCGATCGACCGGCTGGAGCTGATCTATTCCGGTCGCTGGCGTGGCCTGGCCGAAAAGATCAAAGGCGAGGTGACGCGTAAGAACCCTCAGACCGAGGTCCTGCTGCAGCGGATCGACATCGCCGATCCCTGGGATTTTGAGGAAATGTATGGCGCGCTCTATGATTTCGCGCGCGATTATGGGTTCGACGACGAACGCGAAGACTATCACGTTCACCTGACCACCGGCACGCATGTCGCCCAGATCTGCTGGTTCCTGCTGACAGAATCCCGGCACATCCCGGCCAAGCTGGTCCAGACCGGGCCACCACGGGGCGACGACATTGGCCCCGGCACCCTGCAGGTCGTCGATCTGGACCTGTCGAAATACAACGCCATCCAGCAACGCTTCGATCTGGTCACCCGCGAATACAACACCCTGCTAAAAGGCGGGATCGAAACGCGCAACGCCGGCTTCAACGCCATGATCGACCGGATGGAGGTTGTGACATCGAACTCCGACGCCCCGCTTTTGCTGATGGGACCCACGGGCACCGGCAAATCCGATCTGGCCGCGCGCCTGTACGAGTTGAAACTGCAACGCCGCCGCATCAAGGGGCGACTGGTGCATGTGAATTGTTCAACGCTCAAGGGCGAACGGGCCATGTCCACCCTGTTCGGACATCGCAGGCAAGCCATCCCCGGTGCAGGGGCCGACCGGCGCGGGCTTTTGCAAGAGGCGGATGGCGGCGTCCTTTTCCTAGATGAAATCGACGAACTTGGCCTTGATGAACAGGCGATGATCCTGCACGCGATCGAGACTGGCAAATACTTCCCGCTTGGATCGGATTACGAGGTCACCAGCCGGTTCCACCTGATCGCCGGAGCCGGGCGCGATCTGGCCGCGCAGGTCGCCAAAGGCCGGTTCCGCGCCGATCTTTTCGCGCGCCTCAACCTCTGGACCTTTGCCTTACCTGCCCTGCGCGACCGGCCAGAGGATATCGCCCCGAACCTCGAATACGAGCTGGCCCGCGTCGAAAAATTGCTCGGCACGCAGGTCAGCTTCAACGCCGACGCCTTCACTCGCTATCAACGGTTCGCAACCGACCCCGGCACGCTCTGGCCGGGCAATTTCCGCGATTTGTCTGCCTCAGTCCAGCGCATGTGTACCCTCGCCCCGCGCGGGCGGATCACGCTGGCCATGGTCGAGGATGAAATCACCACGCTGCAATCGATCTGGACGCAGGCCAGCCGCGACCCGGACATGCAACTGCTGACCGAACATCTGGGCGAGGCCGCACAGAACATCGACGAATTCGACCGCGTGCAGCTGGCCGCCGTGATCCGGGTCTGCCAGCAATCCGCCAGTATCAGCGCGGCGGGTCGCAGGCTCTTTGCCGCCTCGCGGGCCGCCAAATCCAGCCGAAACGATGCCGACCGCCTGCGCAAATACCTTGACCGGTTTGGTTTGGACTGGGCGCAATGCCAGCAATAGGCGGTCCGCTGGATTTTCCGCATACAAAAGCGCACCATACCTGTCGATTTGCAGTTGAAATTTGGCCGGAACACCTAATTTAACATCAAACATCTTTGACCATTTGGAAACAAATTACGTCGCGTCCCCTTGAGGATAGCGCCGATTTAGCACAAACAGGTCAAGGTCGAAGACCCTTAGATATGGAGTGCGCGTGTCTCTCTTTCTTGTCGTCGCTGTACCTTTTCTCGGGGCGCTTCTTCCCGGTTTGATGTATTCAGCAGGCCGTGCAGCCTGCGCGGGCGTGACCTTTACCGTCGCGCTGGTCGCATTTGTGGGCCTTTTGACCAATCTGCCAGCCGTGATCGCGGGCGAGGTTGTGACCGTCGGGGTCGACTGGCTGCCGTCACTCGGCCTGAATGTAACCTTCATGCTCGATGGGCTGGGGTTCTTCTTTGCGTCACTGATCCTTGGCATCGGCCTTCTGATCATCACATATGCCCGCTACTACCTGTCGCGCGACGACAATATGGGCGAATTTTTCACCTACCTCCTGCTCTTCCAGGGCGCGATGGTGGGGATCGTTCTCAGCAACAACATCCTGCTTTTGCTGATCTTCTGGGAACTGACATCGCTGTCATCCTTCCTGCTGATCGGCTACTGGAAACATCTGCCAGAAGGGCGGCAAGGCGCGCGGATGGCGCTCGCCGTGACCGGTATGGGTGGCCTTGCCATGGTCGGTGGCATGCTGATCCTTGGCAATATCGTGGGCAGTTATGACCTGACCGTCATTCTGGAAAACCGCGATCTGATCCAGGCATCACCGCTTTACCTGCCTGCGCTGATCCTGATCCTGCTGGGCTGCTTCACCAAATCCGCCCAATTCCCGTTCCATTTCTGGTTGCCCCACGCCATGGCAGCACCAACACCCGTGTCGGCCTATCTGCACTCGGCCACCATGGTAAAGGCCGGGATTTTCCTGATGGCGCGGATGTGGCCAGTTCTGTCCGGAACCACCGAATGGTTTGTCATCGTCACCACCGCAGGCCTGATCACCATGGTTCTGGGGGCGGTTATCGCGCTCTTCAAACACGACCTCAAGGCGCTGCTCGCCTTCTCAACAGTCAGCCATCTGGGGCTGATCACCATGCTTCTTGGCACCGGCACGGCCTTCGGCGCCATGGCAGCGGTATTCCACATCCTCAACCACGCCACGTTCAAGGCCGCCCTCTTTATGTCCGCCGGGATCATCGATCACGAGGCGCATACACGCGACATCAGGCGTCTGGGCGGCTTGCGGCACCTGATGCCGATTACGTTCATCATCGCAACGCTCGCGGCCCTTTCCATGGCTGGCATTCCGTTCCTCAACGGCTTCCTGTCGAAAGAGATGATGCTGGAAGAGGCGAACCATACGGTCCTGTTCAACTCGCCCATGCTGGTGCCGGTTCTGGCCACCATCGGATCGCTCTTTTCCGCCGCCTACTGTTTCCGTCTGATCTGGCATGTCTTCCTTGGCCCGGTCCGCGATGATTACCCGGCCAAACCGCATGACCCTGGTTTTGGGATGTGGGGGCCGCCATCACTGCTGGTCATTCTGGTGGTTGTCATCGGCTCTGCCCCGTTCCTGGCCGAACCTTTCGTCAAGATGGTTACCGCCTCCGTGCTGGGGTCAGCGGCAGAAGTGCCATCGAACTATCTGAAAATCTGGCACGGTCTGGTGCCTGCGCTTTACATGTCGATCATCGCCGTGGTCGGCGGCCTGATCGTACTGGCCATGCTCAAGCCGCTGCTGAAAGCGTGGGATGCAACGCCGCGGCCCGAGGCGAAAACCATATTCGACGCCATCATCGCCGCCGCGGTCACGCTGGCGCGTGGATTCACCCACACTCTGCATAACGGCGCCTTCACCCGCTATGCGGCAATCTTTGCAGTCACGGTGATCGGTGTCGGCTATCACGCTTGGGCCACCGGCACGGTCGGCCCCGCCACGCGCGAGATGCAGCCAGTAGGCATTGTGCCCATCGCCGGTTGGTTGATGCTGGCTGCGGCCACCATTGGCATGGTGTTCATGCATCGTAACCGCCTGATGTCATTGATCCTGATCGGGATTGTGGGGCTAATGGTATCCATCGGCTTTGTCTTCTTCAGCGCACCGGATCTGGCGATGACCCAAATCACGGTCGAAGTGGTGACAATCATCCTGCTGCTGTTGGCGCTGAACTTTCTGCCCAACCAGACCCCGGTGGAAAGCACTGTTTTCCGGCGCATGCGCGATATCACCGTTGCCGTGGCGGGTGGTCTGGCAACAATGGCAATATCCTTCCACTACTTGCTGCGGGACACGGTCGCGCCAACAATATCCGATTTCCACCTCGCCAATTCCTACAAGGGCGGTGGCGGCACCAACGTGGTGAACGTGATCCTTGTCGATTTCCGGGGCTTTGATACCTACGGCGAAATCATCGTGCTGGGGATTGCGGCGTTGCTGATCTATGCCCTGACCGAAACTCTGTTGTCCGGGCCGGTGCGGGCGCGCCTGTTGAACCGTAAACCCGATCAGCCGCGCGCAGGCGATATGCATCCGATGATGATGGTTGTGCTGACACGGGTGATCATGCCGGTTGTACTGATGGTCGGCTTCTACATCTTCCTGCGCGGCCATAACGAACCGGGCGGTGGTTTCATCGCGGGGCTTGTCGTGTCAATCGGCGTGGTGATGCAATACATGGCCAGCGGGTTCAGCTGGGCATCGGCGCGGCTGCGCTATCCCTATCACGGGATCATCGGGGCGGGCGTGCTGGTCGCAGGCCTCACCGGGATCGGGTCATGGTTCGTCAGCAAACCGTTCCTGACCTCTGACTTCGAATATGTACGCATCCCGCCATTCCAGGAATTCGAACTGGCGACCGCGGCGGCCTTCGACCTTGGCGTGTTCCTTGCCGTTGTCGGCGCAGTGATGCTGTCACTGGAAAGCTTCTCGCGATTGGCGCGGCGCGCCCATGTCGCCGACAGCGATTACCCGATGGATATCGATCCATCCCGCGACGAAAAGGCGGAGGCATAAAATGGAACTCCTCGTTGCTTCCGCCATCGGCATTCTGACGGCTGCAGGTCTCTACCTTGTCATGCGCCTGCGCACCTTCCCGGTGATTATGGGCATATCGCTGCTGACCTACGCGGTGAACGTATTCCTCTTCGCCTCCGGCAGGCTCAAGGTCGGGGCACCACCCATCTTGACGGATGCCACCAACTACACCGATCCGCTGCCGCAGGCGCTGGTCCTGACCGCCATCGTGATTTCCTTCGGGATGACAGCCGTTGTGGTGATGGTCGCTCTGGGGGCCTATCTGGGCTCCAATGACGACCACGTGGATGACCCGGTGACAGACGATACCGCACCCGAGGATGCGACATGAGCCATTGGATCATCCTTCCCGTGATGTTGCCCGCCTTCGTAGCGCCCTTCATCGTGCTGGCCGCCCGATATCAGATCGGCATTCAGCGGGTCCTATCTGTTGCCGGCGTCGTCGGGCTGATCTGCATTGCCGCCGGGCTTGCTTGGCAGGCCTCCGACGGCACTGTCACGCTCTACCAGTTAGGTGACTGGGCCGCACCTTTCGGGATCGTACTGGTCGCCGACCGGCTGTCGACACTGATGGTCCTACTGACCTCGGTTCTGGCGCTCTTCGTGCTGCTCTACGCCATCGGATCGAAATGGGACGAACGCGGGCGGCATTTCCATGCGCTCTACCAGTTCCAACTGATGGGGATCATGGGGGCCTTCCTGACCGGTGACCTTTTCAACCTCTTCGTTTTCTTCGAGGTTTTGCTGATCGCCTCCTACGGCCTGATGATCCACTCCGGCGGTAACGCCCGGCTGCGGGCCGGCGTGCAATACGTGCTCTTCAACCTGCTCGGATCGACACTGTTCCTGTTCGCGCTCGGGTCCATCTACGCCGAAACCGGCACGCTGAACATGGCCGACCTTGCCATGCGGGTGCAATTGATCGACCCGGAGGCCACGGTCGGCATCCGCATCGCCGCGGTGCTTCTGCTGATGGTCTTCGCGATCAAAGCGGCGGTGATCCCGCTACATTTCTGGCTGCCATCCAGTTATGCCGAGGCCCCGGGGCCAGTCGCCGCCCTGTTCGCGATCATGACCAAGGTCGGCGCCTACGCCATCATCCGTGTCTACACCATCGTCTTCCCCCCGGATCTTGAGGCGACAGCAGGGCTGCACGGGCTCTGGCTGCTACCTGTCGCACTGCTATCTCTCGCTATCGGCATGGTCGGGGTCCTCGCCGCCAAGAAACTCGACCGGCTCGTGGCCTTCTCGGTCATCGGGTCGATGGGCATGGTGATGACGGCCACAGCCCTTTTCACGCCCGACGGGATCGCGGCGGCCCTTTACTACATCGTGCATTCCACGCTGGCAGCAAGCGCGCTGTTCCTGATCACCGATCTGGTGCGCAACGGGCGGGCCAACCTGGCGCTGACCACAGCACCGCCCATAGCAGGTGCATCCCTAACAGCGGGGATGTTCTTTGTCGCGGCTATCGCCATGACAGGCCTACCACCGCTATCGGGTTTTCTTGGCAAACTGCTGATCCTTGACGCGACCTTCAATTCGCCGCTTGCTGTCTGGGCATGGGCAATAATCCTGACCGCAAGCCTGATCAGCGTGATCGGCTTCGCCCGGGCAGGCAGCGTGGTATTCTGGAAAGCGCACAGCGTTGAACATCCAGAAGACAGCCCACCGCAAACGGCACCCGCCACCTTGTCATACGTCGCAGTCGGCGGCCTTCTGACCCTTCTGGTGGCGCACACGGTCTTCGCCGGACCCGCCTACAATTACATGACCGCCACATCCGCCCAGCTCTTTGCGCCGGAACCCTATATCAGCACCGTGCTGGACACACCGGGCAAGCTCAGCGAACCAAAGGAAGGGTATTGATATGATCAGATCACTACGCTGGCTTATGCCGCACCCCTTCCTGACACTGCTGCTTGCAGTCGTCTGGACATTGCTCCAAAACAGCGTCTCGGCAGGGATGGTCGTGTTTGGGATCATCCTTGGTATCCTGATCCCCTGGGCAACGGCAGTCTGGTGGCCGGACACACCGCGCAGCTTCCACCTGACCAAGATGATGCGCTATGCCGTGGTAGTCATCTGGGACATCATGGTCGCCAATGTGCAGGTGGCATGGATCGTGCTGACGGTGCCGAATGCAAAACTCAAACCCGCATGGATCGTCGTACCGTTGGAACTCAAACAGCCCGAGGCGATCACGATGCTCGCCGGGACTATCACCCTGACACCCGGCACCGTATCGGCGGACCTGTCCGACGCCGGTCACAGCCTTTTGGTGCATGTCCTGCATACCGATGATCCTGACGCGGTAAGGGACGAGATCAAGGACCGCTATGAACGGCGCCTGAAGGAGATTTTCGCATGAGCTTTGCCGAGGATTTCATGAATATCGCCCTGATCATTGCATTCTGCGCAGTGGCAATTGCGCAAGTCATGTCGATGATCCGGCTGGTGATGGGGCCAACAACCGGCGACCGAATACTGGCGCTGGACACGATGGTGATCAACGCGATCGGGCTGATCGTGCTTTTGGGCATCGCCCAAGGGATACGCATTTATTTCGAGGCATCGCTGATCATCGCCATGCTCGGCTTTGTCTCGACAGTGGCTTATGCACGGTTCGTGCTACGGGGGGACATCATCGAATGATCTGGCAAGTGATCGGTATGTATGCCGTGGGGCTGGCCCTTTTGATCGGGGCAGGCTTTGCACTGGTCGGGGCCATTGGCCTGATGAAATTCAATGACTCCATGACCCGGCTGCACGCGCCGACCAAGGTGGGCACGGTCGGCATCGGGTCGCTCCTGCTCGCCTCGATGATCCATTCCTATGTCTATGCCGAAGGGTCGATGCACGAATTGCTGATCATGGCGTTTCTCTTTGTAACCGCCCCGATTTCAGCAAACTTCATCGCCAAGGTGAACATTCACAAACGGTCCTGCGATACACCACCTTCGCCACCGCGTGACGATACATGGTCAACGCTCAACGTGCCCGAGGCCGACCGCGAAGTCGCCGCCGAATAGCTCAGGCCAGCGCCGCAATCGCGGCCTGACCCAACGATATGCCACCATCGTTTGCCGGGACTTGCCGGTGGGCCAACACGTTGAAACCGTTTGATCGCAGGCGGGCATACACGCCCTCCACCAGCAAACGGTTCTGCATCACGCCACCCGATAAAACGATACGACCCGTCCCCGCCTCGGTGGCGACCTGCGTTACAACATCGGCCAGCGCCACCACCAGACCGCCATGAAAGCGGGCGGCGATCACGCCGTGATCGACCCCTGATCGCAGATCGTCCAGCAATGCCATCCACATGGGCCGCCACGATAAGGTGTTGTCCGCAACACACACCGGATAACCCGTGGCTGGCACTGAACCGGTCACCAAAGCCTCAAGCTCCATCGCCGCCTGTCCTTCATAATGCTGACGACCAAACACGATGCCCAGCGCTGCGGCGACAGCATCAAACAACCGGCCCGCCGAGGACGCAAGCGGCGCGTTTAAGCTTTGAGCGATCATCCGTTCAATCAGATCGACGGGCTTTTCATCCGTAAGATCCGCCAAACCGGTGCCGACAAGATGGATCCGCCAATCAATGCCAAAAGCGGCAACCAGATGCGCGACAAGATTGCGCCACGGTTCCAGAACGGCCCGTTCGCCACCTGGCAGGGCGACGGGCGCAAAATGGGCCTTGCGCTCGAAACCAGCATAATCACCCAACAGGATCTCGCCACCCCAGATGGTTTCGTCCGTCCCAAGACCCGTACCATCCAGGATCACACCAACAGTCTTGGCGTCATCCGGGTCAATCTGATGTTCAGCCAGACAGCCGACCAGATGGGCATGGTGGTGCTGTACCCGGATCAGCGTCGCGCCAGTATCCTCTGCCAACCGCTCACCCCATTTCGTCGACAGGTAATCAGGATGCAGATCAACAGCGACCACCGCTGGGTCAAACTGATAAAGGTCGCGGAACAGCGTGACCTTCTCGCGATAATCGGCATAGGTTTCCGCGTTCTTCAGATCACCGATATGCTGAGAAGGGACCGCCTGACCACCCTTGATCAGACAGAATGTCGATTTCAACTCGGCCCCCATGGCCAGTGTCGGCGGCGCCTCTGCGAAACGCTCGTGCAGCCGGATCGCGGCCGGTGCCATGCCCCGGCCGCGCCGCAAGACGACAGGGGCCGCCAGATCAACCCGCATGATACTGTCATCCAACCTGTTCACGATATCCCGGTCATGCAACAGCCACGCATCAGCGATGCCCGCCAAGTCCACGCGCGCCTGCGCATTATCGGTGACTTGCGGCGTATCGGCGAAATTACCGGATGTCATGACAAGCGGCCCGCCAAATTCAGTCAACAGCAAATGATGCAGCGGCGACTGGGGCAACATGACGCCCATGCAATTCAGCCCCGGCGCAACGCCGATCAATCCCGCATGGTCCCGGCTCCGCAACAAAACAATGGGGGCAATGGAAGAGCTCAGCAAATCCGCCTCCGGCGCAGTCACATCACAAAACCCCCTGATCTGCTCCAGATCCTTTGCCATCAGCGCCAGCGGCTTGGCGACCCGGCGTTTGCGCCGACGCAATTCCGCCACTGCATCCGCACTCGTCGCATCACAGGCCAAATGAAAACCGCCCACGCCCTTGACCGCAATGATCTGGCCTCCCTTCAGACGGCGAACGGCCTCATCAATGGGATCACCCCTTGCGACTTCCCCTCGCACATCCTCGATCCAAAGCCTTGGCCCGCAGATCGGACACGCATTCGGCTGCGCATGAAACCGGCGGTCAGCCGGATCCTCGTACTCCCGGCGGCAGTCATCGCACATGTCAAACGTCCGCATAGACGTGCGCGCACGGTCATACGGTATACCCTCCACGATCGACAGACGCGGACCGCAATGGGTGCAATTGGCAAAGGCATAGCGATAGCGCCTGTCAGCCGGATCGCAGATTTCTCTCAGGCAATCCGGGCATGTTGCAGCGTCCGGCGCAATCTCCGTGTTAATATCTCCATCAACGCTTTGGACAATCTGAAATTGGTCAGGGGGCAACCCTTCAAGCACCGTCCAGACAACCGCCTCAATCCGCGCCAACGGAGGCGGATCACGCTCCAGCTCATGTAAGAACCGATCCAGATCGGCGCTTTTCCCCCAAACCTCAATACGGACACCCGCACCATCATTCAGCACGTGACCGGTCACAGCCGCCTCATGCGCCAGTCGCCAGACAAACGGGCGAAACCCGACACCCTGTACGCGACCTCGCACGGTGATCTGCCGACCAACCACACCCACCTTGGTCAACAGATGCGCGGCAATTGTTCGCCCGCCAGCCAGTCGACAATGCGGGAGCCACCAAACGCAGTCCGCATCTGCACCAGATGCGCGGGGTCCTCCGTCACTTCACCAATGATCGACGCATCGCAGCCAAGAGGATGCGCACGCATCGTGGCCAGCAACGCTTCAGCATCCCCAGCAGGACAAATCGCGATCAGCTTGCCTTCATTGGCCGTGTTCAGCGGATCAAGGCCCAGCAATTCACACGCCGCCGCCACATCGGGGGCGACAGGAACCTGCGCCTCATCCAGCATCATGCCAACCCCCGCCGCTGTCGCAATTTCATTCAGCGTCGCAGCCAGCCCACCACGGGTCGGATCGCGCAGCATGACCATACTCGGAACAGCAGCAACCATCTCCGCCACCAACCCATGCAAGGCAGCCGAATCCGACAATATCTCGGTCTCAAACTCCAGATTTTCCCGTTTCGACAAAACAGCGACCCCATGATCGCCCATCGTGCCTGACACCAGCACCGCCTGACCGGCCCGGACATGGCGCGCGGACAGGTCCAGACCGTCGGGCACAACGCCAAGCCCGGTCGTCGTGATGAACACACCATCACCCTTGCCCCGCTCGACCACCTTGGTGTCACCGCTGATCACCTGCACACCCGCCGCATTTGCAGCACCCGCCATGGACCTGACAATGCGATCCAGATCGTCCAACGGAAACCCTTCCTCCAGAATGAACCCCGCCGTCAGATACAGCGGCTGCGCCCCCATCATCGCCAGATCATTGATCGTGCCGTGAACCGACAGCGCACCGATATCGCCACCGGGAAAGAACAGGGGCGAAATCACATGGCCATCGGTAGACATGACCAGCCGCTGCCCCGGCACACTCACCAGCCCCGCATCATCGCCCCGATCAAGGATCGGATTGGTCAGGTGCCGCTGAAAGACATTGCGGATCAGATCGGCCATGGCCCGGCCACCGCCGCCATGGGTCATGTCGACCATACCGGTCATCATGCGGCGGTTTCCGGTTGGCGCTGGCGGCCATAGCTCCAATAGGCGGCACATGCCCCTTCGGACGACACCATGCAGGCCCCCATCGGGTTGTCCGGTGTGCAGACCGTGCCAAACAGCTTGCAATCCGTGGGTTTCTTGACGCCGCGCAGCACGGCGGGACATTCGCAGGATTTCACCTCGCGCGATTGCTTGTCCGACACGGCAAAGCGTCTTTCGGCATCAAATTCCGCATAAGCCTCCCTGATCCGCAACGCGCTATCCGGCACAGCCCCCAGCCCCCGCCATTCGAAACTGTCGCGCAGCTCCAGCACCTCAGCCACCAAACCTTGCGCCTTTTGGTTGCCATCACGGGTCACCACGCGGGTATACTCATTCTCCACCTCGGCGCGGCCTTCATTCACCTGACGGATCAGCATCAACACCGATTGCATGACATCCAGCGGCTCAAACCCCGCAATCACAACCGGTTTGTGATATCTTTGCGCAGCCGCTTCATAAGGCCGCGAGCCGATCACTGCGCTAACATGGGAGGGCCCCAGAAACCCGTCGATCCGCGCTGGCCCACCCGGTGCAAAATCAGGGGAATCGAGGATATGCCCAATCGCCGCCGGTGTCAGAACATGGTTGCAGAACACCGTAAAGTTGGTCAGCCCCTCCGCCTTTGCCATCTTGATCGCCACCGCCGTCGGCGGTGTCGTCGTCTCGAACCCGATAGCAAAGAACACAACCTGCCGATCCGGATTGTCCCGCGCAATCTTCAGGGCATCCAGCGTGGAATAGACCATACGGATATCGGCCCCATCCGCCTTGGCCCGGATCAGCGACCGCCGCCCGGTGCCGGGCACACGCATCATGTCGCCGTAGGTACACAGGATCACGCCATGCGCCTCTGCCAATTCCACCGCATCATCCAACCGGCGCACCGGAAGCACGCAAACCGGGCAACCGGGGCCATGCACAAAATGCACATTCTCTGGCATCAGATCCTGCACACCATAACGAAAAATCGCATGGGTATGCCCGCCGCAAAACTCCATGAAGTGATAATCGCGCGCCGCATCAGCCTCCTGCGCGATGCCTTTGGCCAGTTTCTCAGCCAGCGCCCGATCCCTGAATTCACTGATATAGCGCATCAGGTCTCCCCTCTGATATCTGCCAGTTCTTCCTGCAGAACACCCGCTTCGGCCATCAACGCGAGCGTATGCGCCGCCTCCTCCTCGCTCAGCAGATGCAGGGCATAGCCCACATGCACCAGCACGTAATCGCCCTCTGCCACCTGCTCCAGCAAGGCGGTCGAAATGCGCTTCTTCACATTCTCAACCGCGACGACAGCCATGTCATCCGGCTCAATGCTCAAAACGCGGGCAGGGATTGCGAGGCACATTATTCCGCCGCCGTGGCAGGGCGCATGGCCGACTGCGCCGCGCGGATCCAGTCGAGCCAATCTTGCATGCCTTCGCCCGTTCGTGCAGAAATCCGGATGAGATCCAGCTTTGGATTGATCCGGCGCGCATTGGCGACAATCCGGTCCATATCCACATCCAGATGCGGCAACAGATCAGCCTTGTTGATCAACGCCAGATCGGCAGCCGCAAACATGTCAGGATATTTCAGCGGTTTGTCCTCGCCTTCGGTTACGGACAGCACAACCACCTTATGCGCCTCGCCCAGATCAAAACCCGCTGGACAGACCAGATTGCCAACATTCTCAATGAACAGGATCGACCCGGACCTGGGCGCCAAATCATCCACCGCATGCCCCACCATATGCGCGTCCAGATGGCAGCCCTTGCCGGTATTGATCTGCACCGCAGGCGCGCCCGTCGCACGGATACGGTCGGCATCGTGCGATGTTTGCTGATCGCCTTCGATCACGGAACAGGCCGCATCACCCAGCATCTCAATCGTCTTCACAAGCAGGGATGTCTTGCCAGACCCCGGGCTGGACACAAGGTTCAGCGCCAGAACATCACCGTCACGAAACCGCTGGCGATTGGCAGCCGCATAGCCATCATTCTTGGCCATGATATCGCGCTCCAGCACGATCTCGCGCGTATCGCCATGGTGGTGCCTGCCGTCGATCTGCACCTGCCCTTCACCACATCCGCATGTACCGCACATCACACGACCTCCAATTTGCTGATCTTCAACGCATCGCCCTGGGTGACCTGCATCTCCACCGCGCCGCAAGCGGGACACGGATCATACCGATGCGCAACCACAGCCACCTGCCCACACGCCAGACACCGCGCCTTCGCCGCTGGCGTCGCAATCTCCAGCGCAGCACCCTCCGCCACCGACCCGCGCATCACCACATCAAATCCAAAGCGCAGCGCGTCCGGTTCAACACAGGACAACGCCCCAACCTCCAGCCAGACCCGATTGACCCGAACAAACCCGCTCTCAGCGGCCTGCGCCTGAATGATATCGCGAATATTCTCGCACAGGGACATTTCATGCATGGGCAAATCCCCCATCAGACCGCACCAGCCAATCGTCAAAAAACGCCAGCGCCAGACGCAGGTTTTCCTCAGCCCTCGCGCTCAAACCTTCCTTCACCTCACCAAACTCATACCCCGTGATCCCCAGCACAAACGCTTCCGGCGTGGCCCCGAACAATGTTCCCGACAAGGCCAGAACAGCCGCCGGGCTCAGGCTGTGACTGGTCACATCATGCCTGTCAGACGGCACAACCGGCGCGAATTCAAACGGCTGCTCCGACCGGATCAGCGCATCGACAAACACAACCCGCTCCGCCTCGGCAATCCACAGCGCGTGATCAACGGTCAGCTGATAATCAGTCGACACCACCACCCCCGGCACATCGCCCATTCGCCCGGCAAAGGCCGGTCCCAGCCCGTCATCCCCCCGCCCCGGGTTACCATATCCAATCAGGCGGATCATGTCGCCCGCGCCCGTTTATCCAGCCTCTGACCCGCGGCATCCAGCAACTCCACCTCAAGCGGCATCTGGCCCAGCGCATGGGTGGCGCAGGACAGGCACGGGTCATAAGCGCGGATCGCCACCTCCACATGGTTCAGCATCCCCTCGGTAATCTCCGGCTGGCCCGAGATATGCTTGACCGCCACATCCTTGACCGCGCGGTTCATGCCCTCATTGTTATGCGTCGTCGACACGATCAGGTTGCAATAGGTCACCTGATCATTCTCATCGACCTTGTAATGGTGGATCAGGTTACCGCGCGGCGCCTCGATCACACCAATCCCCTCCTCGCGCCGATCACCACTCGCCTTCAGGTCGGTCCCCTGCAGATCCGGGTCATGCAGCAATTCGGTAATCTTCTCCACACAATGCAGCACCTCGATCATGCGCGCCCAGTGGTTGGCAAGAACCGCGTGAACCTTCACCGTACCATGCGCCGCCATCAGCTCCTCGCGGGCGGCGTTCGCCAGCGGTGTATCAATCAGGCTGACGGTATTCATACGGGCCAGCGGGCCAACGCGGTACCAACCCGTGTCTGGCCCGATCTCCTTGATGAACGGGAATTTCATGTAGGACCACGACCGCACATCCTCGACCAGCACCTCGTGATACCTGTCATAAGGCAACTGATCAAAAATCGTGCCGCCCTCGGCATCAATCATCCGCAGATTGCCGTGGTATAGGTCCAGCGCTCCGTCGCCTTCCCGGACCAGCGACATGTATTTCGACGGGAAAGACGCAAAACCACCCACCAATTCGGCATGTTCCAGCGTATAATCCCGCGCAAGCGCCAGGGCATCCAGCGACCAGTCCTGCATCTCGGCCACGGTTTTCAGAAATCCATCGCGCGTCTCAATTGGCAGGTTGCGATTGATCCCGCCGGGGATCGCGGCAGTCCCGTGGATCTTCTTGCCCGCCGTTGCCTCGATAATATCCTGCCCGAACTTGCGCATCATGATCGCGCGACGGCCCAGTTCCGGCTTTTCGCGCAGCACCTCAAAGATATTGCGGCGTTCTGCAGGGGCATCGAAACCAAACAGCAGATCAGGTGCTGCCAAATGAAAGAAATGCAGCACATGGCTTTGCATCACCTGCCCGTAGTGCATCAGGCGGCGCATCTTTTCCGCCGTGGGCGGCAGTTGATCAACGCCACAGATCACATCCATCGCCTTGGCGGCGGCCAGATGGTGGCTGACCGGGCAGATGCCACACAAGCGCTGCACGATCACCGGCACCTCCCACAGCAAACGACCATGAATGAAACGCTCAAATCCGCGAAACTCCACGATATGCAACCGGGCTTCATCCACCATCCCATCCTTGTCGAGGTGGATCGTCACCTTGCCATGCCCTTCGACGCGGGTCACAGGCGAGATTTCGATCAGTCGTGGTTCAGCCATCCATTGGCCCCCTAGTCAAAGCGGATATGTGCGCGTTCGAACCCCTGAAACCGGCCACTCAGCAACCCAGCCAGTGCCTCGAAAATCACGTCACCCGTCGGTGCGCAGCCGGGGATCTGGTAGTCGATCTCGACCACTTCGGAACACGGGTAAACCTTGTCCAGCAGCAGCGGCAGGGCCGGATCGTTCGGGATGATCTGGGTCTTGTTCTGGGTGAACGGGCCCTTGATATACGCCTCTTCCAGACATTCGCGCAGGGGTTCGTCCGAATGCATGATCGCATTGCGCATCGCGGGCAGCCCACCCATGATCGCACATTGCCCGATGCCGACAAGGATATCACAATTGCGCCGGAAATCCTGCAACACATGCACATTTTCCTCGTTGCAGCAGCCCCCCTCGATGATCCCGATATCGCAGCGGCGGGTAAACCGTTTGATATCCGTCAGGGGCGAACGGTCAAACTCCACCAGTTTCATCAGTTCGATCAGCCGCTCATCAATGTCCAGCAAGGCCATATGGCAGCCGAAACAGCCCGCAAGCGATGCGGTGGCGATACGGGCTTTGGGCAGATCACTCATCGCGCTTCTTCTCGATGTCATAGCCGATCAGGTGGTCGTCATAATCCCGTTCACCGATGGGTCGGGCAAAGCCTTCGCGTTTGCGGATGATGCAACCCACCGGGCACACCTCGGCGGATATGGCAAAATCCGTCACCTCTGCATCCGTATGCCGCAAATCCGGACCATTCGCTGCGATATGGCGGTGAATACCACGACCGACATAGCCAAAGATGCCTTTGCCATCGACATCCTGCGACGCCCGCACACAACGCCCGCAGGAAATACAGCGGTTGTTATCCAGCGCGATATCAGGGTGCGAGGCATCGACCGGGCGGCAGGGCTCCAGATAGGGGAACTTGGTCGGCTCCGTCATCCCCAGCCGATACGCCATGGCCTGCAACTCGCAATTCCCGCTTGCCTCGCAAATTGGGCACAGATGGTTGCCCTCATTAAACAGCATCCCCACCAGATCGCGGCGTAGCTTGTTGATGTGGGGCGTCTCGTTCTCGACCACCAGATCAGGCGCGGCGGGCTGGGTGCAGGCCGCCACGCTGCGCCCGCCCGCCTTGACCGTGCAGACCCGGCAACCGCCCTGATGGCGCAGCCCCTCATGATCGCAGAGACGCGGGATATAGATACCGGCCTCATCCGCCGCCTCCATGATTGTCTGGCCGGGCTTGGCGGTCACCTCAACACCATCAATCTGAAAGCTAAACCCACTCATTTGGTGAAATCCTTGTCATAGATCGAAGAGCGGCGCTTCGCGAGAACACGCGCGTCACTGATGGCGGACTGAATGTCAAAGGTCGCGCGGATACGGTCCTTGGGCGGCTTGACCATGGCCGAATAAACCAGCGGAAAGTTTTCTAGGGTCGACAGGATCGGATTGGGCGACGTCATGCCCAGCCCACAGCGACTGGTCTCGATAATGGTCGCCGACAGGTCCTTGAGGTAAGCAATGTCAGCAGGGTTGGCGAGGCCCTGACGAAACTTCGCCACCGCCTTTTGCAGAAACACATTGCCCACCCGGCACGGCGTGCAATAGCCGCAGCTTTCATGCACGAAGAACGACATATAGTATTCGACGATCTCCAGAATGTTCCGCTCAGGCGAAAACACCACGATCGCCCCACCGGTCGCCAGATCGTCAAAGGTCAGCTTCCGATCAAACGTATCACGGGCAATCATCGTCCCGCTCGGGCCGCCAACCAGCACCGCGGCCGCATCCTCACCCCCCGCCATCTCCAGCAACGCGCGCACCGACAGGCCATAGGGCAGTTCGTAAATCCCGGGATTGATGCAGTCGCCGGAGACACTGAAAAGCTTGGTGCCGTGGCTGCCCTCCGTCCCCATGTCGAAAAACCACTGCGCACCGCAATCCAGAATACGCGCCGCATGGCAAAAGGTCTCGACATTGTTCACGACGGTCGGAAATCCCAGATACCCGCAGGTCACCGGAAACGGCGGCCGCGTCTTGGGCTCACCCGGCAACCCCTCGCAAGAACTGATCAGCGCACCCTCTTCGCCACAGATATAGGCACCCGCGCCCATCTGCAGGCGGATGTCAAAATCAAACCCCTCAACCCCCATAATGGCCGTGCCCAACAGACCACGCGCACGTCGCTCCGCCAGAACCTCCTCGATCAGCGGGCGCAAATACACATACTCGCCACGCAGATACAAAATACCTTCACGCGCCCCAACCGCCCGCGCGGCAATCGTCATCCCTTCGATCAGCAAATGCGGGCGCTCGGTCAGCAGCACACGGTCCTTGAACGTCCCCGGCTCACCCTCATCAGCGTTACAAATGATGAACTTGCGGTCGGCCTCAGCCTGCGCCGCAAACCGCCATTTCATACCCGTCGTGAAACCGGCACCCCCGCACCCCCGCAAGCCACTCGCCGCGATCTGATCAATGATCGCGGCAGGCGTCTGCGCCAGCGCCTTCATCAACCCGGCATCCTCCGGCACCGGCCCAAGCAGCACCGCACCCGCATGTCTGACGTTATTCTTCACCATCCGCTTAGCGCGCTCATACGGCGACAATGCATCAAACCGATGCGAAATCAGGTCTTCTGGCCGCTTGCCACCCTTCAAGGCAGCCACCATCTCGCGAACCTTCTCAGGTGTCAGACCCGTCAGCACCACATCATTGATCATCGCCGCCGGGGCCTGATCACAAAGGCCGATGCAGGGGGTATATTCCAGCGAAAACGCACCATCCGCCGATGTCTGGCCAACGGCGATGCCCAGCGCGTTCTCAAACGCCTCAACCACCGCAGGCAAACCGGCAAAGCGATCCACGATATCATCACACAAACGGATCGTGACACGCCCCCTCGGCGTCAGCGACAAAAACGCATAAAAACTGGCAACCCCTTCGACAGCAACCTGCGTCAGCCCGGTCTTCGCGGCCACGGTCGCCATCGTCTCACGCGAAATCCAGCGGAACCGATCCTGCACATCGCGCAGGATATCCAGCATCCGGTGCGGATCGCTCTGATAGCGCTCACATATCAGGGCAACCTGATCCTGATCCGCCGTTTTTCCCTGTGCCATATCGTTATCGCATCCCTGCGTTGTTGCATGACACCTACCCAAACGGCGGCAACCCGACATTGATGCAGGTCAATACATTTGCCGCGCACTTGGGCATCATCGGCACGACATTCCGAAACAACGCAAAAGGCGGGACATCGCATGAAAGACCCAGAGATCGACATCCTGATCGCCGAACTGGAACGGCAAACCGACCTGACCGTCGCCGATTTCGACGGGATCATCCATGCGCTGGCATTCCTGCTGCCCGACACGGTCGACCCGGCCAAGAACCCGGCGGACCGGCTGAACACCACAGACGCCGCCATGCATATCGCCGATGATGCCTTTCCCAACTGGGCGGTCCATATCCGGGGGCGTGCCAATGACAAGGACGGACACTGGCGCTGCACATTGCGCGAAAACGACAGCCGCGACAGCGATGCATTCATCGGAACAGGGCGGTCACCGATCCTTGGGCAGGCAGTTCTGGCAGCGGTGATGCGGCTGGCAATGGTCCGGAAAAAGGATTGATGCACCTTGATTGACATCAAACGCGCGCCGCGCGGAAAGGGTATATGCTGGACCGGTCAATAAAAAGGCCAGCCCATGCGCGACATCCTGACAATCACGCTCAACCCCGCCCTTGATCTGGCGACATCTGTCGATCAGGTCATCGCAGGACCAAAACTGCGATGCAATTCACCCCGGATTGACCCGGGCGGCGGCGGCGTCAACGTGGCACGCACAATCGGCAAACTTGGCGGCCATGTCACCGCACTGGTTGCCATCGGTGGGGCAACAGGCGCGCAATTGTGCAACCTTCTGTCCGCTGAAAATATCCCCTTCATCCCTGTCCCCGTCAGTGGCGAAACACGGCAAAGCTTTGCTGTCACCGACGAAACCAGCGGCGCGCAATATCGGTTCGGATTACCGGGGGAGGAACTGACCAGCACCGATGCCACACATCTGCTCAGCATGATCCACGCAGCGGCCCCGCCAGACGGGCTGACCGTCATCAGCGGCAGCGTCGCGCCGGGTCTGCCACCAGATTTCCTGCAACAGGTCATCGCGTCCCTGACGCCAATCGGCAGCAAACTGATCATCGACACCGCAGGTCCGGGTCTGGCCCAACTGATCGCGGCACCGACACAGCCGGTCCACCTGCTGCGCGTCGATCAGAAGGAAGCGAACGAAGCCGCAGGGCACCCCCTGATCACCGTGGCCGACACGATTTCATTCGCCGCGGGGCTGATCGCACGCGGCGTCGCCGAGATCGTGATCAGCGGTCGCGGCGCCGAAGGGTCCATGCTGGTGTCAGCTAGCCAACGGCTGTTTTGCAAGGCGGCCCATGTGCCGGTGCGCAGCGCCATCGGGGCGGGCGATGCCTTTGTCGGGGCCATGACATTGGCGCTGGCCCGTGACGAACCGCTTGATCAGGCGCTGCAATGGGGCGTCGCCGCCGCCAGCGCAACAGTCGGCACCGAAGGCACGGCACTTTGCGACCTGCAAAGCGTCACCGCGTTGCTGCCGCTTTGCACTGTGACCGATGTCTAGCTGGTTTCGGCGGCAGCCACATTGCGCAACACGCTGACAAAACTGTCCGGCGTGACCGAGATACTGTCGATCCCGAACCCGACCAGCCGCTTGGCATAGGTCGGATCATTGCTGGGCGCCTGACCACAGAAACCCACCTTCGATCCGGCCTTGTGCGCGGCCTCGATGACATTCTCGATCATCCACAAAACCGACGGATCATCTTCGCGGAACAACCCCGCCAATTCGTCGGAATCGCGGTCAATGCCCATTGTCAACTGGGTCAGATCATTCGACCCGATGGAAAACCCGTCAAAGCGCTCGGCAAATTCGGCGGCCCGAACGACATTCGCCGGAATCTCGCACATCACATAGACCTGCAGCCCGTCTTTGCCGCGCTCCAGCCCGTTTTCAGCCATCACCGCAAGCACCTGATCCGCCTCTTCCGGGGTCCGGCAAAACGGGATCATCATGATCACATTGTCAAAGCCCATCTGGTTACGCAGTCGCGCAATCGCCTGACATTCCAACGCAAAGCCATCGCGATAACGCGGCGAATAATAGCGCGACGCGCCCCGGAACCCGATCATCGGGTTTTCTTCATGCGGTTCGAAATCGCGCCCGCCCAGCAGTTCAGCGTATTCATTGGTCTTGAAATCGCTCATCCGCACGATGACCGGCTTGGGATAGCAGAACGCCGCGATCCGCGACAATCCACGCGACAACTGGTCCACAAAATATTCTGATTTGGTGTCATAACCTGTGGTCAGGACCTCAATCGCCTCGCGCGCCGCCGCGTCCGTGACCTGCTCAAAATGTGCCAGCGCCATGGGATGCACCTGCACGGCAGAATTCACCACAAACTCCATCCGGGCCAGCCCCACCCCATCCACCGGCAACCGCCACCAGCGCAGCGCAGCCGTGGGATTAGCCAGGTTCAACATCACCTTCGTCTTCACCTCCGGCAACCGATCCAGCGACTCCTCGACCACCTTGATCGTCGAGATCCCCTCGGTCACCACGCCATCCTCGCCGCCCGCACAGGACACGGTCACATCCTGCCCGTCATGCAGAATATGGGTCGCGTTCCCGCAACCAACGATCGCCGGCAAACCCAATTCACGGCTGACAATCGCCGCATGCGATGTGCGTCCGCCATGGTCCGTCACAATCGCAGCAGCGCGCTTCATGATCGGCACCCAATCTGGGTCCGTGATCGACGTCACCAGAACCGATCCATCAACAAACCGGTCAATATCCGTCGCCTTCTCGATCAGACAGACCCGGCCGGCGACAGCGGCACTCCCCACGCTCAGTCCCGTCAGGATCACCTCACCCGGATCCTCAACCGCATAGGATTTCAGCGACCCCACATCGGCCCGCGACTGCACCGTCTCAGGCCGCGCCTGCACGATGTAAAGCGTACCGGTCTTGCCATCCCGCGCCCATTCCATATCCATCGGCTGACCATAATGCGCCTCGATGATCTTGGCCTGCCGGGCCAGCGACAGGATCTCCGCATCGCTTAGCACAAACCGCGCCCGCTCCGCCTTGGAGGTCGGCACATTGCGCGGCGTGCCGTCGCGATCATGGATCATCTTGATTTCCTTCGCCCCCAGCCGTTTCTCGAGGATGGGGGTCAGGGCCTCGTTCTCCAGAAACGGCTTGAACACCTCGTATTCATCAGGATCAACCGCGCCCTGCACCACATTCTCGCCCAGCCCCCAGGCGGCATTGATCAGGACCGCATCGGGAAACCCCGACTCCGTATCAATCGAAAACATCACACCCGACCCGCCCGTATCGGCGCGCACCATCTGCTGCACACCCACCGACAGGGCCACCTGACTGTGGGAAAACCCCTGCATCTGGCGGTAGGAAATGGCGCGATCCGTGAATAGCGAGGCATAGCATTTGCGGCACGCCTCCATCAGCGCGGCCTCACCAATCACATTCAAAAACGTCTCCTGCTGACCGGCAAAGCTGGCATCGGGCAGATCCTCGGCCGTCGCACTGGATCGGACGGCGACCGGCACATCCTTTTCGCCCGCCAGATCGCACAACATCCTGTAATGCTCTGAAATCGCCTTGGCCGTATCCTCCGGAAAATCACCGCTCAGGATCAGCTCGCGCACGGCCAGCCCTGTCTGATGCAACGTCTTCTTGCCACTCGCCAACGCCTCAAGTGCCGCGCCAATCTTGGCATCCAGACCATTCGCCGTCAGATAGGCGCGAAACGCATCCGCCGTGGTGGCAAATCCGGGCGGGACAAGGATACCCTTCTCGCCCAATTCACTAATCATCTCACCCAGCGACGCGTTCTTGCCGCCAACGGTCTCGACATCGCCACGCCGGACTTCGGTGAAATTCAAAACAAGAGGTGTGGATGAGGCCATGGTGTCGTCCTTTTCTGGGATATCTCCGACAGCCTGCGGCATTTCCACAGGACGACAACTGATCTAAATCAACCCGTCATCACTCGCGCCGCAAGGCGTCAATCGGGTTCAACCGGGCCGCACGGCGGGCCGGAAAGAACCCGAAAACCACGCCAACAGCGGCGGAAAAGGCAAAGGCCAGCAGCACAATCTGCGGATCAGGCCGGAACGGGATCGATAGCATATTCGCCCCCAGCAGCCCCATACCCAGCCCCACAACGATCCCGATCAAGCCGCCAAAAAGCGACAGAATGATCGCCTCGACCAGAAACTGCAGCAGCACCTGCCAGGCCTGCGCACCAATAGCCAGTCGGATGCCAATTTCGCGGGTGCGTTCCGTCACCGAGACCAGCATGATATTCATGATCCCGATACCACCAACCAGCAGGCTGACGGCAGCCACAGCCGACAAAAGCCCGGTCAGGATCCCCGTGATCCCCGACAACATCGTCGCCAGTTGTTTCATATCCATGACCGTGAAATCGTCTTCTTCACCGCGCCCGATCCTGCGAAGGTCGCGCATGACCGCTTCAATCTCAGTCTTGGCGCGTTCGGTATCGACACCATCGCGGACCGACACGATAAACAGGGACACATCCGTGTTTCCGGCGATCCGCCGTTGAAATGTACGGATCGGCATGATGACAAAATCGTCCTGATCGCTGCCAAAGGTGGACGCACCCTTGGATTTCAGCAGCCCGATCACCTCGCAAGACAGCGTCTGTATCCGGATCTCTTCGCCAATCGGGTCAGATGTTCCAAATAGATCCTTGCGCACGGTTTCACCGATCACACAGACCGGCTTTCCGGATTGAAGCTCGGTGACATCAAACAGACGGCCGCGATCCACCTCCCACTGGGCTGCGCTAAAGTACCGATTATCGGTGCCGACCATATCGGTGCGGCGGTTTTCGTTGCCAAAGACGACGCGCGCGCGACCCATGCTCAGCGGGGCCGATACCTCTATGACACCCAACTCTTCTTCCAAAAGGTCATTCATGCGGATCGAAAACAGCTGCACCGCCGTCCCAACCGGCCCGCCCTCCATCGCGTCCTGACCCGGCATCACCATCAGCATGTTGGTGCCCAGTTTCTCGACATCCGCCGTGACCTGTTCGGTGGACCCTTGACCAACCGTGACCATGGCAATGACCGCCCCGACACCAATAACGATGCCCAAAACTGTTAGAAACGACCGCAAAGCGTTGCGAAAAATGGCCTGCACGGCAAGTTTGACAGTTTCCCACAACATTTCAGGCGGCCCTCGATGTTCGGCCGTCACGTTCGATCCGGCCATCCACCATCCAGATCAAACGATGGGCAAATTCGGCCATATCGGCCTCATGCGTGACCATGATAATGGTCAGCCCGTCTTCTTCATTCAGCTTCTGCAAAACCTCCATGATCTCTGCCGACAGCTTTGTATCCAGATTGCCGGTCGGCTCATCCGCCAGGATCACCTGCGGATTACCCGCCAGGGCGCGGGCAATGGCCACCCGCTGCTGCTGCCCCCCGGACAATTCCGAAGGATCATGGCTGGCGCGATGGGCCAAACCGACCTTGGCCAGCGCTTCGGTCGCCGCCGCATGACGCTCCGCCCGGCCCAGCCCCTTGTAGATCAGCGGCAGTTCCACATTCTGCAAGGCACTGGTGCGTGGCAGCAGATTATAGCCCTGAAAGATGAAGCCCAGATAATGACGGCGCAGCAAGGCACGCTGATCCTGCGTCAGATGGGCAACCTCAACCCCGTTGAAGTGATACTGCCCGCTTGTCGGCACATCGAGGCATCCAAGCACATTCATCGCCGTCGATTTGCCGGACCCGCTGGGGCCCATAATGGCCACGAACTCACCCTTTTCGATATCAAGGTTGATACCATCAAGGGCCCGCACCTCCGCCTCGCCCATGCCATAGACGCGGCTGATATCGCGCAGCCGGATCAGCGGCAGATCTGTGCTTGCGGGATCAGCCATCGATCCGGTCCACGATCACCAAATCACCGGGGGCAAGATCCGCTTCAAGTATCTCGGTCATGCGACCGTCGCTCTGGCCCGACCGCACGCCGATTTCCTGCGGCACATCACCCCGCATCACCCACAGGGTTTTGTCATCGCCAAGGTTGCGACCGTCATCGCCATCCGGGATCAACATGCCCAACAGACCGCTCCGGTCTTCTTCCTCCGTCGGCGCAGCCGGCGGGGCATAGCGCAGGGCAGCATTCGGCACGACCAAAGCGTCCTTTATTTCAGCAACGGTGATATCCGCCGTGGCGGTCATACCCGGACGCAATGACAGGTCGGAATTGTCCACGCTCAGAATGGCCTTATAGGTGACCACCCCATCAACCGTGCGCGGGGCAAAGCGGATTTCGGAAATCTCTGCCGGGAAAACCCTTTCATCATAGGCATCAACGGTAAACGTCGCGCTGTTCCCCACCGCCGTGCGCCCGATATCCGCCTCGTCAATATCAACCTGCAACTCCATCTGGGACAGGTCCTCAGCCACTGTAAACAACACCGGAGCGGACAGCGCGGCGGCCACGATCTGGCCTTCATCAACGGCCCGATCCAACACGACCCCATCAATGGGCGAACAGATGCAGGCCTTCTCCAGTTCCGCATGATGCAGATCCAGATCAGCCTCGGCCAACGCCCGATCTGCCAGCGCTGATTGCAACGCAGACTGGGCCCGCACGTAAGCGGCACGGTGCGAGATGAACTCCTGCTGGGGCGTGAAACCGCGCTCTTCCAACCGCAAGGCGTTCTCATATTTTGCCCGGGCTTCGTCCAGCGTCGCCTCGGCCATCGCAACACGGGCAATGGCACTGTCCAACGACGCCTTGCTGACGGCCAGCAAGGCATCCAGCTTGGTGGTATCCAGTTCTGCAAGCACGGTACCCTTGGTGACCGTGTCGTTGAAATCGACATTGACGCTGGCCAGAATGCCCGACAACTCGCTTGAGATATCAACCAGATTGGTCGGCTCAACCGTGCCGGTCGCCGTCACCGTAACCCGCAGGTCGCCCGTGGCGGCGGGGGCCGTCACATAAGACACATCATTTTCCGGGCCCGCCGCTGACGTCCAGTAAAAGACACCGCCGGCAATCACGACAATGCCAATCAGATACTTGACCCATGTCGGTATCAGGCCGCCTTTGCGATCCAGCCCCAACCGAGCAACAACATCTTCCGGTGTTTGCGACATAACGACCTCTCAGCAGCGCGATTCCACCGTCAATCTAGGGCCTCAGCACAAGGCTGCATTGACACTGATCAACACGCTTCATTTATGCTGATGGGCTTGGTTGCGTTTTAGTTCGGGATTCTGAACGTCATCACAGGCTCGACAATTGGTCGGACGTCGCGCCGTGCTCTCACTCGTCCACCCGCCCGCGCAATGCCTTTACTTCGCCACGGACCTTCTTTGCCTTCAACCGCCGCTTGACCGAACCATAGGTCGGTTTCGTCGGCACGCGGCGCTTGGGCTTTTCACAGGCCTTTCGGATCAGCTCCGTCAATCTATCCCTGGCAATCTCGCGATTGCGGGCCTGACTGCGGGTCTCCTGGACAAAAATAACAATCGCCCCATCCTGCGTCCAGCGGCGACCCGCCAGCCGGCGCAAGCGGCGCTTAACCGGATCAGGCAGGTTCGGCGACCGCTCCGCCTCGAACCGCAGTTCAACCGCTGTCGACACCTTGTTCACATTCTGCCCGCCGGGACCCGACGACCGGGCAAAGCTCTCCGTCAGCTCCCAATCGGCAATCTCGATCTGATCGTTGATTTTCAATGGATGTACCATGCGTTGGGGTCCGACGTTTTGCCGACGCATATCCGACCCAACGCCGACCGTCAAAATCCCATAGAAAAAGGGCCACCCCGGCGATGGGATGGCCCTTTCCTGAATTACGGAGGCGGGTCGGTTAGGTTGCCCACCTTGGGTCTACTTCAGCCAAGGGCTGCCCTAGCTGCGTACCCCCCAAGTTGTCCCGACACACTTCTCCAATACCTCATGATGCACTGGATCACCTCCTTTCAAAATGTTTCGCCTGAACGCAAGTTCGCACAGATTTGGTATATTTCAAGTAAAAATATACCAGTGGTCGCGTTTAAGTGACCGTCCGCTGCATCCGCCCAACAATGATGCGAAACGGCACCAGCGCAATCAGCGCGACAGCCAGCTTCACACCCCAGTCGGCAACGGCAAGCGAGACCCACAACGGCGCCATCGGACCGGTCATCAAAAACGGCACAGCATCCTGCGCCCAGACCACTTCGTCAGCCGCGGCAGCACTGAAACCGTTGAAAACAGCCGCAAAGGCAATCGAAAAGAAAATCAGCGTATCAACTGTCGAACTGATCAAAGTGCTCCCGAGCGGGGCCTTCCACCAGGACCCCTGGCGCAGGCGGTTGAACACAGCGATATCAAGCAGTTGCGCAACCAGAAACGCCGTGGCCGACGCGATGGCGATACGCAATGCGACCGCCGGATATTCAAACCCGTCACCCTGCAACATGATCTGCGATCCGATCAGGCTGCAGATAATCCCGACAACCAGCCCCGCGAAAACCACCTTGCGCGCGGCGGCAGATCCATACACCCGGTTCATCACATCGGTCACCAAAAACGCCAGCGGATAGGTGAACGCGCCCCATGTCAGCAACCCGTCAAGGATCAGGAACTGCACAAGGATGTTGGACGCCACAACAATGGTGGCCATGGCGAGAACGCCGGGAAGGATACGTGTCATGTCTTTGGTTTCCGTTTTGGCAAGGGTGCGGCACTTGGCCCCGCGGATCATCCGGGGACGGCGCGCAATAGCGCCGCCGGCCCCTGCCTGTCAATCGCTGATGCGATATTCCACGATCTCGGTCCGTTGAAAACGGCGGAAGTTATCGTCAGAAATCAGCGTCATCCGCAGCCCTTCATCATCCGCCCAGACACTGATCCCCTCCAGATTGTCATGGGTGCCGATCCCCGTCTGCAACAGCACTTCCTCGTTCCCGCCGCCCAGATCAAACCGGCGCACACGGCTGCGAAAACCGATCCCGACAAAATCACGCTCCAGCACATAGAGCCGGCCATCCGGGCCGATATCGGCCCCGGAAACCAGGAACGCACCACGCCGCGGAATATCAAAGGGCTGATCCCATTTACCATCCAACAAACGGTAAACCGGAAACGGACGCTCCGCGCGCCCCGACCGTTCCGGCAGGGCATAAAGCGCGCCATCAGGGCCCAACGCCAGTGCCTCCAGCGACGAATTGGCTTGCAGCACACCAAACCGGGCATCGGTGATCAGGTCGGTGATCGCGGCGCCAGACGGCTCGAACACGCGCACACCGTCATATTTCCCCTCAAACGATACATAAAGCGGCGTATCAGGGCCAATCGCCAACCCTTCACTATCTGTCTTTTCGCCAGCAAGCGGCAAGTCATCCACATCCAGAAGCGGCTGCACCTGACCTGCGGACACACCCGTAATCACACCGTCGGCGCGGGCAATATCCCCGATAACCAACGCGCCACGATCGCTGATCGCGACAAAACCCAACCCGTCATCGGTCACCTCAATGGCCGAAAACCCGCCAAATTGCGGATCATCGCGGGTCCATTCATAGGTCCCGATCAACGCGGTCTGGGCGCAGGCGGGCACGGTCCCCAGCAGGACAAACAGAAAAAAGAAACGCAGCACGCAAATCGCCTTTGTCAAAACCAGGGTGAGCCACCCCGTTCTACACGACATACGTGCAGTTCTTAGTCAGGAAATCGTTACTCTGCGTTCAAAACGGCAAGGCATTGCCCAGGCAGGCTCGCCATCGTCAACTCGCGCCGTGGGGCTGGCGGGGGCGCATTGGGGTCCGGCGGTGGCGGGTTCAGGATATTATTCACCCATTGCTGGGCATCCGCACAACCATCGCCCGCAGGAGGCGGGGCCTGATCGGCACAGCCCGTCGCCCCGGCAGGGCAGTTCAGACGCACATGAAAATGATAATGATGGCCCCACCAGGGGCGGATCTTGTTCAGCCAACTGCGATCACCGGTTGCCGAATTGCACATCGCCACCTTGGCCCCCGGAAACACGAAAATCCGGGCGACACGCGGGTCAGAGGCGGCAGCCTTCAAAATCGCCTCATGCTGCGGGGTCCAGCTGCTGTTGGTATAGGCACCATTATTTCGACGCATCGAAATAGACGAAATATTCTCACGCTCGGTCGCCGACAGGTTCAGCCGCTGCGGCGGCAGCATCCAGATATCGGCGTCCAGACCGGTCTGATGGCTGCGATGACCGGTCAACATCGGGCCACCGCGCGGCTGGCTCATATCGCCAACATACAGCCCCTCCCAGCCCGGTTGGGTCGCGGCAAAGCGGCTCAGATCCTGTACGAAATCAACGGTCTCTGGCTGCGCCCAGTTGCGATTGCGGGACAGGCGCATCGCCTGCCATGTGGGGCCGGTTTCAGGCAGTTGAACTGCCCCGGCCTGACAGCCACGGGCATAGCCGCCAATCGATTGCGGCGACTGGTTCGATCCCCGCGGCATCGCCCCAAACAGCGTTTTGGCAATACGTGTGTCATTCACGTTCTGCGTGGCAAAACTCAACTCTGGCGTGGGCGCAGGCGGCGGTGCGGCATTATCCCGACACGCGACCAACCCGAGGATGACAAATACAACTGCTACGATGCGGACCATTCTGCACGATCTCCGTCCTTATTGACCCATCGTAACAACAAAAGACCCAACAAGAAAAGGATGATCACAGGCAAAAAACCCAATTGCACATTGCCGGTCATGTAAGTGAACAGGCTGATCGACGCCGGCGCCAGAAACGCGGTCGCTTTGCCTGACAGCGCGAACAGACCAAACGCCTCTGCCGGGCGGTCGGGGTGAGTATGACGCACCATCATCGACCGGGATGCGGTATAGACCGCACCACCGGCCCCGCCGATGCACATCCCGCAGATATAAAAGATGATATCAGGAACCTGCGATCCTTCGGCCAGCGGGATGCCAAAGATCTGCTCGCGCGACATGCCCACGATAATCGCCGACACCACAATCAGCACCCAGACCGTGATCCGGATCACCGGTTTCGGCCCATAGCGCTGGTCGGCCAGCCCCGACAGCCACGTCGTGATTGCGGCGGCAATGGCGGCAATAATCCCGAAAACGCCGATCTGAATGGTCTGCCAATCCAGAACAAGTGCCGCATAGACCCCGCCAAACGCATAAAGCGCATTCAGCGCATCACGGTAAAACATTGAGCCAACAAGAAAGTTCAACAGGCTTTTGCGATGCAAGACCGACTTCAGCGTGCTCATCAAATCGCCTGCGACAGCCCCGATTTTCGTTGATTTCGTTGGCGCATTTGGATCGTCCCGCACCCACAGGAAAAACGGTATGATGAAAATCGCATACCAGATACCGATAAACGGCCCCACAGATCGGGTGCCTTCACGCAGTTCCGGGTCCAGCCCGAAAAGCGGCGCAATTCCCAGCATCGTGACGCCTTCATCATTTTCAGCCAGCAACAGCAACATGATGAACAGCGCCGTCACCCCGCCCCAATAGCCAAAGGCAGCACCCGAACCTGAAATGCGCCCGACCTCATGTTCGTCGCCCAGTGATGGCAGTATCGCATTGACGAAATTCAGCGCGCTTTCGGCGGCAAAAAAGCCGACATAAAACAGGATCAGGATCAAAAACAGGCGGGCACCGTCCGGCGTCAGCCCCCATAACATGCAGGCAGCCACAACATAGATGACCGAGAAAAAGGCGATCCAGGGAACCTTGCGGCCAGAATTGTCAGCAAAAGCCCCCAGAAACGGGGCGGTAAAGGCGATGAACAGACCCGCCACCGTCTGACCTGCCGACCAGATGGATTGGGCCTGCGCCTTGGCGGCTCCATCCTCCATCCCGCTATTCAGAAAATATTCCGCCGCGACCGCCGCGAAATAAGGGCCGAAAATAAAGGTCAGACCCAGCGTGTAAAACGGTTGCGACGCCCAATCAAAGGCCATCCAGCCCCAGATACGTTTCTTACTCGCCGCCATGTCACCTGCCCCTGATTTTCTTTCCGACGATCAAACACCGTTAATCGGGGCAGTGGCAAGCACAGGTTTACGTCAGGCCGTTATCAACCGGCGGCCATGGCCGGGTTGCATCAGCATCAATCCACGCCTGCACCCAATCGGGCAGTTGCGGTTGCGGCTCGTCAAAGCCCATGACCTCGAACACGCGTTCCGGTGGGATCAGCCCATTCTTGTCGGTCACCGCAGACCGATACAGCGCCTGCACCGCACATTCGTCGCCAATCCAGATCGACTGATCCAGATACATGAACCGATGATCCCAGCCAACCGCCTTGCTGACCGTGCGAAATTTCACGAACGGGCGGATACGCTTGCGGTACCGCACGGACACACCCGCCATCGTCAAACCCCAGCGTTTCTGGCGCAAAGCCCCCAACAAACCGGCGCGGTAGGCCAGTGTCGTGCGGCCCAGATCAAGCATCGTCAGGATGCGCCCGTTGTTCATCTCCATGAACAGATCAAGGTCCTGCGGCCAGCAGCGATGATAGGACACATGCGTACCCAACGCCGGCAGCGGTGCGGCGCTGCGCGCTGTCACATATTCTTTCGCCAATCTGACAAGGGGATACATCGCGGGGCCTTTTGCTCAACTCTGCCGTCAGATGTGTAAAGTTGACGCAAACGTCAACCTTAACCTTGGGTCACGACAGGTCTTGTCTGACAAGGGCGAAACGCTTAGGTCCTTGCGAGCATCGCAAAAGGACGGCCCGCATGATCGGCACACTTATCGTTATCCTGCTTTACCTGATCAGCATCGCCTGGTTCGTGGTCATCGCGCATTTCATCATGAGCTGGCTGATCCGGTTCGAGGTGCTGAATGTGCGGCAGGAAATCGTCGGGCAAATCTGGTACACCCTGCAACGGCTGCTGGAACCGATCTATAGCCGGGTGCGGCGGTTCATGCCCGATCTGGGCGGGATCGACCTGTCACCGGTGGTCGTGCTGATCGGGCTGGAAATCCTGCGGATCATTCTGACACGCATGGCCATCGGGCTGAGCTAGTCCGGCCCATCCACTTTCCGCCTATCGGAAAACGGGCGGCAATCAAGCGGTTGCACCCTCCCGCAAATTCCCCGAAACTGTCTGACCAAGGGGCAACCGGTCCGCGCCAGCGGACCGAAGACAAAGGAATTTACCCATGGGCTTTTTCAAACTTACCAAAACCGGCATCTCCATCGCTCTGTCGGCGCAACTGATGCTGTCCACCACCGCCGTGACCATGGCGCAGGCCGAAATGCTCGGGACCGATGCGGCGATCTCAAAATATGCCCAGCACAGCGACCGCAGCTTCCTGATGGGCGAACTCCAGCGCGAAGAGGTCAGGGCGCAGATCGTGGCCCTCGGTGTTGACCCCGCCGAGGCCGAGGCGCGACTGGCCGCTCTCTCCGACGCCGAGGTCGCATCCATCGTCACCCAGATGGAAAATGACAGCGCCGGCGCCGACATCATCGGCACGCTCTTCACTATCTTCATCATCCTGCTGGTGACCGACATCCTGTGTCTGACACGGATCTTCAACTTCACCCGTTGCGTGCGCTAAGGCTCTTCTGCCTGCTGGCCTTCAGCTGGCTGGCAGGCTGTGCGGCACCCTTCAATCCGGACGAACGGCTCACGGTCGATGTGCCAACGCGCGCGACCGTGACAGGCGTACCGCTGATCCAGCAAGAGGCGTTCTATTGCGGCCCCACCTCCATCGCGATGGTGATGCAATGGTCGGGGCACGATGTGACGCAAGACGATATTGCCTCCCTCGCCTTCAGCCCCGGCGCGGGGGGCACATACCTTGCCGATATGATCGGCAGTGCGCGGCGCAAAGGCCAACTGGCGGTCGAGATCAACAATTTCGATGCCCTGCTGACCGAGATTAACGCAGGTCATCCGGTGATCGTCTTCCAGAACCTCGGGCTTGGGATCGCCCCGGTCTGGCATTACGGGGTGGTCACCGGCTACGACCTGCAAAAGGACGAGGTTTACCTGAACTCCGGTCAACTCGACCAGATGGTCATGCCCTTCGCACTGTTCGAACGCACATGGCGGCGCGGCGATTTCTGGGGGCTGGTTGTCCTGCCGCCCGATGACCTACCGGTCAGCGTCAGCGAAACCAAGGTCCTGCAAGCCGCCGCCGCTCTGGAACGTGTGACGCAATTCAAAGCCGCAGAAACACTCTATGAAACCGGCGCGGCAGAATGGCCCGACAACTGGCTCTGGCAATTCGGCCTTGGTAACGCACGCTACGCCCAGGGTGACCTGCGCGGGGCCAGACAGGCGCTCAGGCAGGCTAGGCGTATCGCCCCTGACATCCCCGAAATCCGCAACAATCTCGCCCAGGTCGAAAGCGAATTATAGGGTGGGTAAAATCCGCATTGATCACATAAAGGACCCGCAAGTGACGACAGACGTTTCATCCATCTTGAACGAGGCCCGCACGCTGCTTGATGCGCAATGCCACTGCTCGAACGACACGCTCAACGAGGCAATAAGAAGCTGGATCAAGGAACTGCTTGCACCTTTGGTCAGGCAAGACAACGCCGAGGCCATATGGCTTTCCGGCGCCGCAGAAGACTGGCGCGACTTGAGCGACAAGGAGTGCGATCAACGCCACCTTGAAAGACTTCAAACCGGTGCTGCAGCCGAAATCCCAGACGCCATGTTCTACCTCGCGCATGACCACTACGAGAAAGGCGAATACGAACCGGCCGCCACCCTCTATCGCAAAGCCGCAGATACGGGCCACGCTTACGCCAAATGGTGCCACGGGCTTGATCTGCTGTCGGGAATAGGTGTGACCCAAGACAAACGCGCTGGCCTCAAATTGATCGAAGAGGCCGCCAACCTTCATTTCGAAGGTGCTATTCAATTCATGGCCAACGCCCACGCGCTTGGGCAGCACGGATACCCCAAGGATGAGGCCGTGGCAGCAACCTGGCAAAGGAAACTCGGTTCAAAGCACCTGATCCGGTTCTGAAGCATTTCTTTTTTGCAATCAGGCATAAGACAGAGGTCAAACGACTGCGACGTAGGAACGTGCCGAGGCGTTTACCGAAAACCCGCGAGTCAGACTTTTTGCGAAGCGCTTTAGGTCAACGAAAATGCGGAGCCCTCGCCTGCACTTTTCTGGCCATCGCTCCTTCAGACCGGCTGCTCCCCAGACCCCATGACAGCGGCACGAACCGGGTCAGACACCCAGCCGGCAATATGCTCGTTTAAGAATTGCTGCATCGCCGCCTCGAATTCATCGGCGGCGAGCGGGTTTGTACAGGCAAGTGTCGTGACTAGACCCAAGATCAGTTTCTTCATGATGTTACTTCTCAATTTGCCGCAGATTGCGGCAGAGGAGCCAAAAAATGGTTGAAGGTTGGACGGCGTTTGACGGGGGCA
This sequence comes from Yoonia sp. SDW83-1, assembly GCF_046762885.1. Classification (NCBI taxonomy): domain Bacteria; kingdom Pseudomonadati; phylum Pseudomonadota; class Alphaproteobacteria; order Rhodobacterales; family Paracoccaceae; genus Yoonia; species Yoonia sp. SDW83-1. Next base: position 18,833 of record NZ_JBKQXO010000010.1, on the reverse strand, counting down.
ATTCTTAACGGCGCGTTCATAATCGGACCGCGCGCCGCCTTAATAAGCCCAAACCGGCCCTTGGGGTCCGACGCAAGTCCGACGTTTTGCCGACGCGATGCTTACACGACAAAATCGCTAAAACCCCAGCATTAACTGATGATTCGCAAAAATCGGCATGCGAGGGTGTTGCGTCACCCCACCGCCCCCACCGAACGTTGCTACCGCTCGGTCAGTTTCAGCTCGATCCGGCGGTTCTGTGCGCGCGCCTCTGGCGTGTCATCCGGGTTCAGCGGCTGGAACTCGCCAAAGCCATTGGCCGCCAGCCGTTCCGGCGGAATATCCAGATCTTCGGACATAAACCGGACCACCGACAGCGCCCGCGCCTGGCTGAGTTCCCAGTTATCGCGATATCGGCTGGTGTTTCCCACAGGGATGTTGTCGGTATGCCCATCAACCCGGATCACCCAATCGATATTCGGTGGAATGTCATCGGCGATCGACCGTAAGATACCGGCAATATTGGAAATTTCGGCCTGACCATCCGCCGACAAAGTCGCACGCCCCGGCTCGAAAAGCACCTCGGACGCAAAGATGAATCGATCCCCTTCGATCCGCACCCGGTCCTGACCTTCCAGCACCTCGCGCAGCTGGCCAAAGAAATCCGATTTGAATCGGGCGAGGTCCTGTGCCTCCGCCGCCAGCCGCTCCGCCTCTTCAGCCAGTCGGGCGGCCTCGGCCTCCAGCCTGATCCGCTCCGCCTCTTCCAGCGCACGGCGCTGACGCTCCTCTGACGCGACTCGCGCAAGGGCCGTGTTCAACTGCGCCCCCAACGTTTCGATCTGCACCTGCGCCTCGCGATCCGACTCCTCCGCAAGGTTCAGAAGGGACTGCAAATTGCCGACCTGCGTGCGCAGCGCGGTCACCTGTTCGTTGAGCAATGCGACCTGTCTTTGGCTCTCTGCTGATAGCGCCTCTTCCTCGGCAAGTGCTTGATTTGCCTGCGCTAATAGGGCGGCCTGACGTTCGGCTTCGGTGCTGCGGACATTCTGGGCACCCTCGGCCTGTGACAGGGCCGCAAGCGCATCTGATAGCCGCGAAAGCAACGCATCATTCTCAGTCCCGCGCGCCGCTGCCTCGGCCTCTGCGGCAGCACGGGCGGCTTCGGCCTCTGACAAGTTCTGGCCCAGTTCAGACTGGCTGGCAAGGATCGCCGCGAGCTCCTGATCCAGCTGTGCCCGTGCGGCGCGCGCAGCAGCGAGCAAGGTCAACGTCTGTTCGGCCTCGCGCCGTTGCTGTTCAAGGTTCAGGGTCATTGCTGTCAGTTCGGTATCGGCATTGGCGAGCCGTTCGCGCAATGCCTCTGCCGCCGCGGCATCAGCGAGACCTTCGGCCTCCAGCGCGGTGATCCGTTTGGCATTTTGGGTGTTTTCTGCTTCCAGATCAGCAACTAACGCCTCCAGCGCCTCACGTCGGGCTGCGGCCAGACGGGCGGCTTCCTGTTCGGCGTTTATCTCGGTCCGCGCCTGGGCGAGGGCGAGGTTGAGCGCGTCCTGCTCGGATATTAACTCGGCCTGTTCAGCCAGCAAGCGCGCCTGTTCTTCCTCCAGCCCCGCAATATTGGCATTGGCCGTTTCGCGCTCTGCCAGTAATCCCGCAACCTGCGCTTCGAAACCGGTGATCTGCGTCTGGGCCTCGGCCAGCGCGCGGTCCTGTTGATCCCGTTCTGCGATCAGCGCGGCAATGCGGCCCGCCTGCGCCTGAGCTTGCGTATTGGCGGCATCCAGATCACTGCTGAGCGCAGCACTCCGCGCCCGTTCGACACCCAGCGTGTCGGTAAGCGCTGCGATCTCACCGCTCAGCAAATCAAGTTCACTTTCCTGCCCGGTGATCGTTTCGCGCAGGACAAACTGGATCACCATAAAGATCGTCAAAACGAACATCAGCACCAGCAAAAGCCCTGTCATCGCGTCCACGAAACCGGGCCAGATGGCGTTCTGGAAACGGTTGGATGATCTGCGGCTCAGCGCCATGGATCAGCCCCTGTCTTTGATCGCATTGGCCAGCGTCAGCAGGTCCTTGCGCAGATCCCCGACGCTTTCCTGACGGCCCGCCGACATCTCTTCAAGAATGCGCAAAAGCTGCACGTCGATGGACCGCAGACGCATGCGGCTTTCCGCGTCGATGCCCTCCATTCCGCTATCGTCGAGCTTCTTAATCAGACGTTCCTGCCCGTCAGCAACACGTGTCAGCAATTCATGCGTCCCGTCATTGCGCGATGTCTGGGTCAGTTGCTCAACCGTCGCGGCGAGGCTGGCAAAGCGTTTGTCGTTTTCCTCGCGATCCTCGTCAATCTGGCCCATGCTCATCTGGATGGTATCCATCAACTCGCCCAACTGATCGACAAAGGCGGCCATGACGCCATGGTCAGCACCGCTGCCGCTCTCATCGCCCTCAAGACCGACGCGGGTGATGGTGGACATCCATTCTTCCAACTCGCGATAGAACCGGTTCTGGCCGTGGCCCGCGAACAGTTCCAGCAGGCCGACGACCAGCGATCCAGCGAGACCTAAAAGAGAGCTGGAAAAGGCCGTACCCATCCCGCCCAACTGACTTTCCAAGCCAGATTGCAGACGGGCAAATATATCGGCCCCGTCTTCGCCTTCGCCGGGATTGAGCGACCGGATGGTTTCAACCAGCGCTGGGACAGTGGTGGCAAGGCCATAGAATGTCCCCAGAAGTCCCAGGAAAATCAACACGTTGCCGATATAGCGCGTGATCTCGCGGTCTTCGTCGATCCGCTGGGCTACTGAATCGAGGATGGATCGGCTGGACGAAGATGAAATCTGCGTGCGCGCGCCACGCGACCGCAGCAGCGTGGCCAAGGGTGCCAGCAGGGATGGTGCGGTGCTGTAGGAATGCCCGCCCGCATCTCGTGCAAACCGTTCAATCCAGCGTACCGATTTGATCAGCAGGAACACCTGATTGAAACAGGACAATACCCCAAGCACAAAGACGGCCAGAATGACCCCGTTGAGGTAGGGGTTGGAGTTGTAGATCGCAATGATCTGGGCCTGCCCCAGATAGAAGCCAGCCCCGATCAGCCCGATCACGACGAACATGAACAGGATCTGTCGGATCGGCTGCGAAAACTGTGGCTGCGCCTTGGGTTCCCTTTTTTCGGACACGGGTCGCCTTATCTTTGTTACTGCTTCGCCCCGATTGGACCATAGGTGCAGCGCCCGAAAAACCCAAACGAAATCGCGGCGGGGGTCATGTTGCTGTTAAGGCACGCACACGGGTGACCAGCCATTCCATATCCTGATCGCGAATGCCCAGTTCCTGCAGGTGGTCGGCCGTATTGAAAAGGTACTCCGTGTTCGGGCCGCGCCCGCCCACGGCCCGCGCGATGATCTGTGCCTGTTTTTCGAGATCAAACTGACAATACTGCACATGATCACGGTTGATGATGTAGGCCAGCGCGGGAATGGTTTCGCCATCATCCGTGATCAGATCGACCGTGTCTTCGTAGTACGCGGACGATATCAATTCGCGCTCCCGCAATATGGTCAGCACAGCGTCCTCTTCCGTTTCCGCCACCTCAAACGCGACACCGGTGCATTGCCCATCGGGAAAGGTATCAAGGGCGAGCACGAGCCCCGGGTCTTCTTCGGAACCACGATGGTGGATCGACAGCATGCAGAAACTGCGGTGATAGTCGTGCAACCGCGCCTTGACCTTGCGGACAGGCGTAAAGCCCGGGTTCCATAGCAGTGACCCATATCCGAAAACCCAAAGCGCCATGATCACGTCCCCTTTTATGGCCCCATATCATTGGAACCATCGGGACGAAAAGGGCCGTCAGACGGCCCGCATCAGATCACCGAAGATGGCTGTGGTGTGGTCCTGCAGATAGATGCGCAGCCACGGCGTATATTGCGCCGGGTGGCGGGCGACATCGGCAGAAAGATCATAGAAATCGACCCACCGGGTGGCCATCACCTCGTCCGGGTTGGGCGCGATCTTCAGGCTGTCCGGCGCATCGGCGACGTAAACCTCGACCACCTCGTGTTCGATCAATCCATTGCCCACATCGGCCCTGTATTCAATCTGATCACGATAGCAGGGATAAAGCCCCTTGATCCCGAGTTCCTCGTCGAGCCGCCGCATGGCACAATCTGCCGGGTCTTCATTCCATGCGGGATGGGTGCAGCATGTGTTCGCCCAAAGCCCAGGCGTATGGTATTTCTCCATCGCGCGCTGCTGGATCAGCACGCGACCCCGGTTCATCACAAAGACGCTGACGGCCTTGTGCTTCAGGCCGCGTTTGTGCGCGTCGAGCTTTTCCACTGGTACCAGTTCACCATTAACCCAGGCCGGGATCATGATCGTCATGTGCGCAGTGGCGACACCAGCCGCGTCAGATGCGCGAGGTTCTTGATGCCGATTTTCAGATGGGCCATTGGGCGTGCCTTCACCAGTTTCTTGTTCATGTAAGCCTCAAAAGTCAGCTTTTGTACGTCCACATCGTGGCAGAGTGAGACAAACCGTTCACGCCGTTCGTCGCTGCGGTAATAGGCGTTTTGCATCGCGCCCAAAACCCTGAACACCTGTTTGTGTTCGCGCATGAAAAGTTTGCGGGCCAATTGCAAATCTTTTGCGCGCCCTGATGCCAAAGTGGCCGCAGCAGCGGTGGCTGCAACGCGCCCGCCCACCATCGCATAATAGATCCCTTCGCCGGATGAAGGGGCAACCACCCCCGCCGCGTCACCGGCCAACACAACATCCTTGCCGTTGTCCCATCGGTCCATCGGTTTCAGCGGAATAGGTGCGCCTTCCTTGCGAATGGTTTTGCAGTCAGTCAAGCCGGAGGCCGCGCGCAAATCTGCCGTCGCCTGCTTGAGGTCCACGGATTTCTGCATCGACCCCATCCCCACGCTGGCCTGTCCGCCGTGGGGAAAGACCCAGCCGTAGAAATCGGGGGAGATACGCCCGTCATACACCACATCGCAACGCAACGGATCATAGCTCTCTGTGCGATCCGGAGCCTCAATGATTTCGTGATAGGCGATTACATAAGGCGTCTTGTCGCCCCCGGGGACCTCTAACCGGGCCACGTTGGATCGTGCGCCGTCAGCGCCGACGATCAGCTTGGTTTCAAGCTTGATGACATTCCCGCTGATCTTATCCCGAAAGACGACTTTCGTGGCGTCGCCTTCCCGCTCGATCCCTTGAAAGGTGCCGGTATAACGGTGTGCGCCTGCATCCTTGGCCCGATTGCGCAGGAATTCGTCGAAATGTTCACGGTCGACCATGCCCACAAAGCCGTTTTCAATCGGGATATCCACGTGCCGCCCTGTGGGCGAGATCATGCGCGCGGTGTTGACCTTGGCGACCAGTTGTTCGTCGGGAATAAGGAAATCCTCGATCAGACGCGGTGGAATGGCGCCACCGCAGGGCTTGATCCGCCCGTCGCGGTCGATGAACGCAACCTTGTGCCCTGACCGTGCGAGGTCTTCGGCAGCGGTGGCCCCGGATGGGCCAGCGCCCACGACGACAACATCATATTGCATTGGCTATTCTCCCGGAACGAGGGTTACGGACGGCATGCGCCGATCCATGATTTTCGCGGCCATCGTCGCCGCCGCAACAAAAAGTGTGGCTTCAAAAAGGAACACCGATCCAAAGGCTTGGGTGTCAGTGAAGAGCGCACGCAGCACGTCAACCATCCCGGCCCCGACCAATCCGCCAAAGCCGGCGGCAACCGCCTGGGCAGCGCCCCAAAGGCCCATGCGCGTCCCTTCGCGTTGTTCACGGCCCTGTCCGGCCAACGCCATCATTGATCCAATGGCCGCAACAGCGAACATCCCGTTAAAGAACCCAAGACCGACAACAGCAGGGGTAAGCGGCGCAGCGGGCCCCAACGGCCCAAGCATGGCGATCACGGCCAGTGCAGCCGCAGATCCAAGACATCCGGCCATGACCCAATGACGCAACGCGCCTATTTTCAGGCCGGTCGCGAGGATACCGACGGTTAGCATCCCGATGAAAACGCCGCCATTTTGGGCGCCCGAAAGCGATGTGGACTGGCCCGGCGTGAATGCAAAGACAAGACCCGCATAGGGTTCCAGGATCAGTTCCTGCATGAAATAGGCGGTCATTGAAAGAAAGACGAACAAGGTGAAATTACGTGCCTTGCGTTCCTGCCAGACCTCGGCCAGCCCTTGGCGGAACGGCGTCGGATCAGGTTGGCGCACAGCGATCAGTTTCCTCTCGACCCCCCAGACGGCAAGGCAGGTCAGACCCGTGGCGGCGAGTACCACAATTCCCACGATCTTGATCAGTAATTGCGGTGTATATGGGTCGATCAGCTTGCCCACGACCCCTGCGGTCACAGCGATACCGAAGATCATCATCAGCCACGTAATTGTCGCTGCGGCGGCGCGGCGGTGCGGTGCGGTTGTGGTCGCCAGCAAGGCGAGCAGTGATGTACCGGATGCCCCGACCCCCAGCCCGATGAGCGCATAGGCAATGACCGAGATGACCATGCCAGCCGCAAAAGAGCTTTCCAAAACAAGCACACCAATAGCGGCAAGAAACGCACCAAACGCCAACATGGCCATGCCGCCGATGATCCAGCGTGTCCGGCGCCCGCCCGCGTCAGACGCAAACCCCCAATGCGGACGGGTCATTTGAATACCGTAGTGGAGCGCCACTAACAGACCGGGGAGGACGGCTGGCAGCGACAACTCCACTACCATCAACCTGTTCAGGGTTGATGTCGTCAGGACAACGATGGCGCCCAATGCCATCTGTACAAGGCCAAGCCGAAAAATCTGGAACCAGGACAGTGTCATTCTATCCTCCGATTGCGGTTGCGGCGATCATCATGCCGCTGATGTAAAAGAGAATGCCCATGCCCTGATACCAGGGGGTCTTGCCTTCGGGGTCACGCAGCAGCACGCGCATGGCGCCCAGCTGGACGGCCAACATCGCCATGACACCGAGCGCATGAATCTCGTGACCCCAATAAGTTAGAAGACCAACCACGATGACCTGCGGTACAGCCATGATCCAGCATGCAACGCGGGCAGCGCGATCAGGACCAAGCGTAACGGGAAGTGATTTCAGGCCGGTAGCGCGGTCGCCTTCGATGGCCTTGAAATCATTCAGTGTCATGATGCCATGCGCACCGAGGCCGTAAAGCACCGCAATCACAATCACCTGCAGGCTTGGCGCGCCAGCACTGACGACCGCGGCGCCCGTGATCCAGGGCAGGGTTTCATAGGCAAGGCCACATAACCCCGGCCCCCACCAACCGGACCGCTTGGCCCGGATCGGTTCGGCAGAATAGGCCCAGGCGGCCAGCACGGCGAGGATCGTCGCGCCAAAGCCCCACGGCCCAAGCTGGTAGCCGACAATCAGGCCCAGCGCGGTCATCGCCAGCGCGATATAAAGGCCCCAGCGCCCGGGGATCCGCCCGGATGGAATCGGGCGGTCGGGTTCGTTGATGGCGTCCACGTGTCGATCACACCAATCGTTGGCCGCCTGCGACATCCCGCAAACGATAGGTCCGGCCAGGATGACGCCAAGGATAACAAAAAGCCATTGACCAGAGGGGCTTACACCTGATGAAACTACGCCACAAAGATAGGCCCACATGGGGGGAAACCACGTCACCGGCTTGATCAGCCGCAATGCCGCGCGGGGTTCTGGCCAGCGGCGCGAGGTCGTGCTGATCTGTAAATCCGACGTGACACTCATATTGTCAGTTTAGTGTGACAATAGCCTTGCTCGCAAGTGTAAAGGCGGGTTGACACTGCGCTATCGTGTCACTGCGCGATGCGCGGGAAAGCCATGGTGGCAAAGACGCGCTGGCGCAACGTCGAAATGGGCTGTTGATGGGATTTCAGGTCGCGGGCGGTTCCTGCGCTGAAGCCTTGCGCTGCCGGATAGCAACCCGCGCCGGGACAGACACAAAAACGATCATGGCGGCAACCAGAAGCACGCTGGTCAGGAAGCTGAATCCAAACAGTACGCTGACGTTGTAACGCTTCGACAAAGGCGCCTGAAGTATCTCGGTATAGGTGATCGATTCCACCTGACTGAGGGCTGCATGGATGATCGCCGCCTCTGTCAGGAAGGCGGCAATCCCGAACCCGACGATCACCAGAACCCGAAAAATCCACCACTCCACGGCTGATCGCTGTCCCGTCATCCACTGGGCCGCAAAGGAAGATATGAAAAGAGGCGCGAGCGCAAAGATGGGAACAGTCGTGCTGGGATAGAATTTGATGCCATAGACCGGCGCGAAGTAAAACAACCCGACCAGAACCAGCCAGAACAGGCTGGCCATGCCAACGAGGACGAAAGCGGCTTTATAAATTGGAGTCATGGTCCGGTCTTTTTGATTGGGCGTGGTCAGGCGATCACTACCCGAAGGGTTAGCCAGCTTCAAAGGACGTTATTCGTCGCGCGCCTGATCCAGGTATTGCCGCAGCTTTTCAAGGATGGGGAGTACGCGATCCAGATCCGCGGGAGAGACCACCTCTGCGACTGCACGTAAATCCGGCGCGAGGGCGGTAATGGTTTCTTCGCGCAAGGTACGGCCCGCATCGGTGATCCAGACGCATTTCGATCTGGCGTCTTTCGGGTTGGGCCGGATGTCCACCAGCCCATGCTTTTGCAGACCGCCTAATGTATGGGTCATCGTTGTCTTGGGTACCTGGAATGCCCGCGCCAGAACCAGCGGCGTTTGCCCATCCCGGACGCGGATCAAGTGGTTCAGCACCGAGAAATGTGGGGCGATGATCCCATCGGGCAGCTGCGCCTCAAGAAAGGCGCGGCTGAGCTGTTCGATGATCCCGATTTCGTTGAAGAAGGTGAAGTACCTTCCGGTTTGGATGGTTTGGGTCAAATCAATCGCGTCTCCAGTGGCCAGCGTGGCGTGCGGGGGATTTGCGGACCGTAGCCCAAGCGCCCGAGTAACTGAACAGTCTCGCCATCCTTTGCCAACAATTCGTGAGCGGCGGCATAGTGTTCGGCCATTTGTGGATATTCCTGCAACGCCTGCGAGACGGGATGCAAGGCAAGCCCTGCCAGTGTCGTTGCCAGGTTAAGCCGCAGCCATTGCCGTCCGGCCATGATCTGGTCAGCACGGGTATTTGTGGGCGAGGTCAGGACCGCATAGGCTGGAGTTGCGTGCAGCATTTCGTCGTAGATAGCCACGCCCTGCTGAAAGCCGGTGCTTTCCCGATCCAGCTGCTGCTCGCGGTTCAGCAGCCCCACCAGCATCAGGCTTTCCAAGAATGGCCCGCCCAGGTCGATCCCGTCGGGATTGGCGTTGATCTCGGCCTTGCCAAAGCGCATCAGATCGACACTTTCCTTATGGGTCGGGGGATAGGCAAGCTCGGCCAGCCAGGCCTGCCACGTCAGGTCCTTGATCGCCGCGACCTCGGCCTGATCAGTGACAATGGTCGCATAGCTGCCCAGACTTTCCGCCAGTTCAGTTGGGACCGGTCGATCCTCGAATCGTTCCTTGCAGGAACGACGGTCCAGAATGGCGTCGAACAGCGGGTCAGGCGTGCCGCCATTGGCGAATGTAGCGACGGCCGCTGGCCCGTCTTCTCCATCGGGATATATGTCAAAGCTGACCTCGTTTCCCTGTTGGGCAGCGGCGATTTTCATCTGTTCCAGAAAACAACCGAGGCTAACCACCAATTGCCTGTGAAACGGGTCGGTTTCAGGTAACTCGCGGGTTTTGTCCCGCCAGAGGGTCACTGTGTCATCACCCTCCAAACCAACCAGCCACGGTTGAATGTTATGGGCATTGGGTGCCAGCAGCGCATAGGACAGCGCCCATTTGCGCGGATCGTCGTAACCGCCTGCTGCGTCCCAAGGTGCGATTGCCGCATAGGGTGTCCGCGTTCCCAGAAATGTGCCGGCGGCCACAATCGTGCCGCCCCCGATGAGTGCCAGTGCCTTACGTCTGGTGAGAGCCATAATGTTATCCTCATTTGATGCGATATCGTATTAAATAGTGCGATATCGTATCAATATCAAGTCCATTTTATCGCGCTTGTATTTCTTTCTCTTTCGTCGCAACGTCGCCCCAAAGCGCTTTGAGAGGAGGGTGACCAATGACAATCCGCACGGTCGTCTGGGGTGAGAATGTTCATGAGCAGACCAGTCAAATCGTCGCCGATATCTATCCGCGCGGGATGCATGCGGCGATTGCCGATACGTTGCAGGGTGACGATATCTCGGCGACTACCGCCACCTTGCAGGAACCGGAACACGGTCTTCCAGAAGATCGTTTGGCGCAGACCGATGTGCTGATCTGGTGGGGCCATGCCGCCCATGGCGATGTAGCTGATGAAGTGGTCGAACGTGTGGCCACGCATGTGCATGCGGGCATGGGTCTGATCCTGCTGCATTCGGCCCATTTCGCCAAGATTTTCAAGCGCCTGATGGGCACCCCCTGCAACCTGACTTGGCGCGAGGCAGGCGAAAGGGAGCGGCTATGGGTAACCACTCGCAATCATCCGATTGCCGCGGGCCTGCCCGATCATTTCGAACTTGAGCAGGAAGAAATGTATGGTGAGCCCTTTGGTGTACCCGAACCGCTGGAAACGGTCTTCATCAGCTGGTTTCAGGGCGGCGAGGTGTTCCGGTCCGGCCTGACCTATAAGCGCGGCGCAGGGAACGTGTTCTATTTTCGTCCCGGGCATGAAACCTACCCGACCTATCACGATCCCAATGTGCAGACCGTTCTGCGCAATGCCGTGCGCTGGGCGCACAACCCGGCCCCTCGGGTGATCGGTGTGAATGAGGCCCCCAACGTGCCGGCCGATCAGGCGCTAGAGCCGTTAGAGGCGCGCGGTCCACGGTTGCACCGCGATGGTGAGGAAGGGTTTAGATGATCCGCGTTCTGATCGTCGGCACCGGAGCCATGGCCAGCGCCCATGCGGAGGCTTATGCTGAGATGGATGGGGTTGAGGTCGTCGGCGGCGTGGACACCAATGCTGACAATCTGACTGCGTTTCAAGCCAAACACGGCGTTCCAGAGGGCTTTACCAGCGTGGCCGAGGCCTTGCAGTGGGGTGATTTTGATGCGGCATCCAACGTCACACCCGATGCCGTCCATCATCGCACCACCTTACCATTGCTAGCAGCTAGAAAACATGTGCTTTGCGAGAAACCTCTGGCAACCAATCAGGCTGATGCCGCCGAGATGGCAGCGGCAGCACAGGCGGCAGGTGTGGTGAATATGGTCAACCTGACCTATCGCAATGTGCCTGCACTGATGCATGCCGCCGCAATGGTATCCCGCGGTGATATCGGCGCCGTCCGCCATTTCGAAGCCGCCTATCTGCAAAGCTGGCTGACCCAGCCCGCATGGGGCGACTGGAGAACCGAAGGCCAGTGGCTCTGGCGTTTGTCAGCCGCCCATGGATCCATGGGCGTGTTGGGGGATGTGGGCGTACATATTCTGGATTACGCAACATTTGCCGCCGGATCAGATGCCACCCGTGTCTCCTGCCGTCTGGCGACCTTTGACAAAGCCCCGGATAACCGGATCGGGGATTATACGCTGGATGCCAATGACAGCATGACCATGCATTTGGCACTGCAAAATGGGGCGATAGGTGTTATCCATGCCAGCCGTTTTGCCAGCGGACATCTCAATGACCTCAGCTTGCGCCTGTTCGGCACAAAGGGTGGTCTGGATGTGCGGTTTGAAGGACGTGACAGCAGGCTACGCGCCTGTTTGGATGACAACCTGCAGAGCGGTCAGTGGATCGACGTCGAAACACCAGCGGTTGAGACAAATTTTCAGCGCTTTATCTCTGCCATCCGCACCGGTGATCCGGTCCAGCCCAGCTTCGCACATGGCGCGGGTCTGCAACGAGTGCTGGATCTTGCGGTGCTGTCGGACACAAATGGCGCCTGTGATCAAGTCGTATAATCAGACCACCGTACGGTCCCCGTTTTTGACTTTGCAGCCTGTTTGAGGTTGAGTTCCCGAATGTCACGCACGTTGCATGACAAAGGAGCCCCATGACCGCCATTGCGCATGCCCCAGTAACACATTCCGCCCAGTTACCCTCCAGATTAAACCGACGCGTTGATACTGCCGTATGCGCACCGATTGCCAGATCTGGTGCGGCGGTCGGATACCTTCTGGAAAGGATGCAATGCTATGGCCGTGATCCTGTTTGATGAGTGTTTTGTTATGTGCGGGTTCGTCACATTCGGTGACAGCGCCCGAAAAGAAAGGTCCTAAATGAATGAAATTCTTGTGCCGCTGGCCGCCGTAGACCTGATTGACCGACTTGCTGTTCTGACACTCGCTTCAGAAAACGGCAGCGATGGATCGGTCTTGCAGCAGCGCGACATCCTGCGGCGCACGATTGATCGCGCACTGCCCGCCGATGACGAACTATGCGCCTTGCGCACAGGCCTTTACGAGGCTTATGCAGATATGGAAACCTTGCGAGGCGATCTGCGTCGTTGCGAGGATCTTTCGGACTTTGGCCCAGGCTTTGTGGCCTTGACGCGATCCTATCTCGAAATTCTCGATCAGCGCGATCAGATCAAATCCGATATTGCTGCGCGCCTGCGGCAAATACAGATGGATAGCACAAGCTCCGTATCTCCCGAAAAAGAGTGATTTGCGTTAAATTGTTACCTTAAGCCTGCCTTCACTTCCGTCCGGTTACCACCTGTTCTGGGTGAAAACTGAGGTGGTGAAAATGAGTGCAGGATCAAATGCGCCGGTCATAATCAAACGCAAAAAGGTTGTGGGTGGCGACGGGCATCACGGCGGGGCGTGGAAGGTTGCCTATGCCGACTTCGTGACCGCGATGATGGCCTTTTTCATGCTGATGTGGCTTCTGAACGCAACAACAGAACAACAGCGCAAGGGGATTGCCGATTATTTCTCCCCTACCATCCCGATCAACCGGGTATCTGGCGGTGGGTCCGGCGCCTTTGGCGGCGACAATATCTTTACCGAAGAAACACTGGCCCAGAGCGGAACTGGCATCAATCAACCGACCATCGGTTTGAACCCGATCCGGTCGGAAAGCGACGCCGAAGGCGATGCAGCAGAGGCCGCGCAGGTCGTAGCCCTGCGCGATATTGAGGCTGTGCTGTTCGGCCAGGGCGGCGAAAGCATGGTATCCGAACAGGCACTGCGCCATATCGTGACCCGCCTGACCGATGAGGGGCTGGTCATCGAAATCTTTGATTTGCCTGGCGCGACCCTGTTTGACGCTGACACCGCGACCCCCAATCCCGTCATGCGCGAGATCGGTGCGATCCTTGCCCGGCTTTTCCAAAGCGTCAGCAATCCGGTCGCTGTCAAGGGGCACCTGCAGGCCAGGTCGGTTCTGAAGGTCGACAACCCGGTCTGGGAACTTTCCACCAGCAGAGCCCAGCAGATGCGGATCATGCTGGAGGATGGCGGCCTGAATCCGCAGCGCATTGCGCGCATCACCGGCGAGGGTGACAGGCGCCCTGCCGTGGCCGACGCAACCGCCCCCCGCAACAATCGGGTCGAGATCGTCCTGATCCGCAGTGACCGCTGAGAAAACTTGGATTGCATTTTACACGTTAGGGGGACGTTAAGCCCGGAGGGTTAGGCATTGGAAAACTTTGATGTCATCCCGACGCAGAAAGGCTCATAATGACGATTTCTTCTTCCCTGAATGCAAGTGTTGCTGGCTTGGCGGCGAATGCGTCCCGTCTGGCAACGATTTCGGACAACATCTCGAACTCTTCGACATATGGCTATAAACGGGCAGTCACCGATTTTCAGTCGATGGTCATTGAAAGCGGTCAGGGTACCTATTCAGCGGGTGGTGTGCGCACCACTACCGCCCGTCTGATCGACGAACGGGGGGCATTGGTATCCACATCAAACCCAACCGATCTGGCGGTCAGGGGGCGGGGCATGCTGCCCGTAACCTCGGAAACCTCTGTCGCTGTGAACAACGGTGAAAATCCGCTCTTCCTGACAACAACAGGGTCCTTCCGCCCGGATGCGCAAGGGTACCTGCGCAGCCCGGGGGGGCTGGTCTTGCTAGGCGTGCCTGCCTTGCCGGATGGTACCATCCCCAACTATCCGCGCGATTCCATTGACGGGCTGGTGCCTGTCCAGATCAACGCCAACCAATTCGCTGGTGAGGCGACAACGCGTGTGGATCTTTCCGTCAATCTACCGGCAACTTCGACAAGGGAAGGATCCCCTGGGGATTCCGAATCGCTATCGGTCGAGTATTTCGACAACCTGGGCGCATCTTCCAATCTGTCCTTCACATTCACACCAACCGTGCCCGCCAATGGCGCCTCCAATGAATGGACCATGGTGATTACTGACAGCGAAACCGATGTGGATGCCAACGGGATTCCCGATGTCGTGGGCGAATACACCCTGCAATTTGACGCCTCCCGTGGTGGTGGTGGCACATTGTTGAGCGTGGCGACAACCTCTGGCGGGCCCTATGACCCGGCAACGGGCATATTCACCATCGCTGTCGATGGTGGTCCGATGGAAATCAACATTGGTGAGGTGGGCAGTTCGATCGGGCTGACACAGCTATCGGATGCCTTCGCGCCGGTTTCAATTTCAAAGAACGGCACACCGGTCGGCAGTCTGACATCGATCGAGGTTGATCAGAACGGATTCGTCAGGGCGTCCTTTGATATTGGCATCAACCGGGTTCTGTATCAGATTCCGCTGGTTGATGTGCCAAATGTGAACGGTCTGGAAACGCTTGACCAGCAAAGCTATCGGGTAACGCCTGACAGTGGCACATTCTTTTTGTGGGATGCCGGCGATGGGCCAACTGGCGATATCGTCAGCTTTGCCCGCGAAGAATCGGCAACTGATGTGGCCGGCGAACTGACCGAGCTGATCCAGACCCAGCGCGCCTATTCATCTAACGCCAAGGTGATCCAGACCGTGGATGAGATGCTGCAGGAAACCACCAATATCAAGCGTTAATCTGACCACGATTGGATAACCGATGAGTATCTCCAGCGCCCTCAACAACGCCCTGTCCGGTTTGTCGGTGACATCGCGGATGGCCGAAACCGTATCATCCAACCTGTCAAACGCCCTGACAGATGGTTACGGACGCCGGTCTCTCGAACTGTCTTCAGGACAAATCGGGGGCGTTGGCGGGGGCGTCAAGATTGAAGCGATGAATCGCTTCGTCGATGCGGGTATCCTGGCAGATCGGCGGCTGGCTGATGCCGCGCTCAGCGGTCAGCAACAGGGTGCCCAGACCCTGAACCAGCTGGAACAGACACTTGGTGGGCCGGACGACCCCGCCGGGCTGGGTGGCCGACTGGCCCAGTTCGAACGAGCCCTGATCAGCGCCGCCAGCGACCCCGCATCCGAGACGCGTCTTGCCACGGTTGTTTCGCGCCTTGGCGATGTTACAGACACGCTTCAGGCCAACACCCGCAGTATCCAATCCATCAGACAAGAGGTCGATGGCGCGATCGCGCGTGATATCGATGTCTTGAATAACGCCTTGATCCAGGTCGAAAATCTGAACGGTGATATTCTGCGATTGAAATCCACCGGCAACGATGTCTCAGCGCTGCTTGATGCGCGCCAAAACGTTGTGGACCAGATTGCCGAGATCGTCCCTATCCGCGAATTGCCACGCGACAACGACACCATCGGGTTGATGACAACGACAGGCACAACCCTGCTTGACGGGCGAGCCGTACAATTCGGCTTTGAACGCACACCAACCATCACGGCAGACATGACGCTGACATCCGGCGCCCTTTCAGGGATCACGCTGGATGGGGTGCCCCTCGATCCGACGACAGGTATCGGGCGCCTGGATGGTGGGTCGCTTGACGCGTCCTTTGCCATGCGCGACGCAACCCTCGTCGAAGCGCAGGCATCACTAGATGAAATTGCCGCTGATCTGATCGTCCGTTTTCAGGATCCAACGAATGACCCCACATTGACAGCAGGCGATGTGGGCCTGTTGACCGATCAGGGCAGCCCATTGAATACCGCCGATGTTCCGGGACTTGCAGGCCGGATCAGCATAAACGCAGCAGTCGATCCTGCAGCAGGCGGCACGCTCAGCCTGCTGCGAGATGGTCTGAATGCGGCGGCTCCCGGCCCAACAGGAAACGCGGCACAACTTGAGCGCTGGATCGATGCACTCGGCGCCGCGCGCGCGGATTTACCCGGTGCGGCCAGCCGATCAGCTGCTGGACGGATCGCTGATTTTACCGCGCAGGTCGGTTCGAGTCGGCTGAAGGCCGAAGAAAAGCTCAGCTTTACTGCGGCGCGCTGGGACACGCTGCGCGAGGCGGAACTCGCCACCGGTGTCGACACCGACCTCGAATTGCAAAACCTGCTGCGGGTCGAACAGGCCTATGCCGCCAATGCCAGGGTCATTCAAACCGTTGATTTCATGATGCAACGCCTGATGGAGATTTAGGATGCCAGTCGTTTCGGTGGGCGATATGGCCCAACAATTCATATCAATGCGTAATGGTAGCACGATCAAAACCGATCTGGCCCGACTAACCGAGAGCCTTTCCACGGGGCGTGTCACAGATATCACTGCAGAGCTTGGCGGTGAGACAACGCGCCTGTCCGGCATAAACTACAGCCTGGCGCAACTGGATGGTTATGAACAGGCCGGACGCGAAACCGGTTTGATGCTCATAAACATGCAAACGCTGCTGAACAAGGTCGACGCCACCCGGGGCGAAACCGGCGCGCGGCTCCTGCTGCTGAGCGACAGCAGTACCGGCGATCAGATCGACGAGGCGGCGCGCGCCGCAGGCAGCGCTTTTGAAACCATTGTCAATACCTTGAACACCCGTCTTGCCAACCGGACTCTGATGGGCGGAAACGAGGTTGACGCGCCAGCACTGGCAGCGGCCGACGATATGCTGGCAGACATTCGAACTGCCCTGGCGGGCAGCACGACGGTGGCTGACATCACCGCAGGTATTGATGCCTGGTTTGATGACCCGATGGGCAGCTTTACCACGATGGGATATCTGGGTGACACAGGACCCGCGCAACAGAAACGAGTTTCTGAAAACAAGCGCTTTCATATTGATATCCGGGCCGATGATCCGGCGATCAGGGATGTGCTCAAGGCTGCAGCCCTTGCCGCTGTCGCCAGCGAGCTGCCGGGCCTCGATGACCGCGCGAAATCTGGCCTTTTGCAAGAGGCCGGCCTACGCATGTTCAGCTCCGCCAGCGGGATTGTAGCCGCACAATCGCGCATCGGTTTTGTAGAGGCCGGTGTGGAACAAGCTCTTGTTGAAACCGGTGCGCAAAGGGCTGCGTTGGAGATGTCCAAGAATGACCTGATCTCGGCCGATCCTTTTGACACGGCATCAAAATTGCAAAATGTGCAGTTGCAGCTTGAGACGCATTATAGCGTCACGGCCCGTCTGTCTCAGTTGAGCTTGCTGGACTACATCTGATGGCTGTTTTTCGGTTGATCTTCGCGCTTGTTTTTCTGATTTTTCCGCTTGCCGCGCAGGCAACACCAATTCGGATCAAGGATCTGGTAGAGTTTGACGGCGTCAGGTCAAATGATCTTGTTGGTTATGGTCTCGTTGTCGGTTTGAACGGAACTGGCGACGGGCTGCGCAATTCACCTTTCACGGAAGAGATGCTCAGCAACATCCTTGAACGGCTGGGTGTCAATGTAACCGGTGAACAATTCAGACCCAAAAACGTGGCAGCGGTTCTGGTCACGGCAAGCTTACCCCCCTTCGCGCGGGCGGGCAGCCCGCTGGATGTCACCGTTTCCGCCATTGGCGATGCCAACAGTCTTCTTGGCGGCACACTGATCATGACACCGCTCAACGCAGCGGATGGCGACATCTACGCCGTTGCCCAGGGAACCATCATCGCGGGTGGGGCATCGGCGACAGGTGAAGGTGCAACCGTGATTCAGGGCGTTCCCACGGCCGGCGTCATTCCCTCCGGCGCCACGATCGAACGGGAAGTGGCCTTTGACTTCTCGGGCATGACGACGTTGCGACTAGCGTTACGAACACCGGATTTCACGACTGCCGGCCGTATTGAGCAGGCAATCAATCAGAATTTCAGCCGTACTGTCGCTATCATGCTTGATGCGGGGACCGTCGAACTGAACATACCCGCGACGCGCATGCGGTCGCCCGCCCACGCATTGGGCCGGATCGAGAACATTCTGGTTGAACCAGAACGACGCGCGCGGGTCGTGGTGGACCAGCGGTCCGGCACCATCGTCATGGGCGAGGACGTAAGGATCAGCCGCGTGGCGGTCAGTCAGGGCAACCTGACATTACGCATTCAGGAGACACCTTTGGTCGCGCAACCCAATCCGTTCTCGCCCGGTGAAACCGTGATCGTCCCCCGCACGAACGCGGCCATCGTGGACGAACCGGGCATTGGCCTTGCCGAAGTCCGCGAAGGTACATCGCTGAGCGAGGTTGTGGCCGGCCTAAACGCGCTTGGTGTCGCACCACGCGATATGATTGATATTCTAAAAAGCATCAAAGCCAGCGGCGCACTGCATGCGGAGTTTATGGTGAGGTAGCTGGGATGTCTGAGAGACCATCAAACGGTTCAATTCGAAAGTTAGGCCAAAAGACGGCATTGAAGATGACAAATTGAACTCGATCTTCCGAAAAGATAAGGCCGCAGGCGGCGACCAGAATGCTAAATTGCCGTATCTTAGGGTCAGGGCCGATTGATTTCTTTTATGCGGCTTGCTTCACCGGTTGAAAATCGAGTGGTGATCTGAGCGACTTATAGTGGCTCGATGGCGCGCCTTGAGCCCCACTTTCCGAAGTGTCAT